>JAVBOF010000162.1:0-17852 GCA_031550915.1 Eubacteriales bacterium
AGTCGACGTTAAGTCACGGTAAAGCGGAGGGAGGGAAGTATAATGTCTGAAATTCGAGTTGGAGAAAACGAATCGCTTGAAAGCGCCCTTAAACGCTTTAAACGTAAATGCGCAAACGCAGGAGTATTGGCCGAAATCCGCAAAAGGGAACACTACGAAAAGCCCAGCGTGAAAAAAAAAGAAAAAGGCCGAGGCGGCCAGAAAACGTAAGTTCAAGTAAGTTTTTGCGGGTATCGAAAGATACCTGCTTTTTTATACCGCTTTTGCATTTCGTATAAAACGTTTGTTATAAGCGGTCTTTTTCTTGAATGCCTATTACTATTTTGCTATAATTTAATAGGTCTTCGCAGCAGATAAATTATCCGGAAGGTAAATATGTATTTTGAACCTACAATTAGAACATGATTTAGACAAAGGTAGGCCTTTATGTTATAAAATAAACACTTATGGTTGCCAGATGAACGCCCATGACAGTGAGAAAATCGCCGGGATGCTGATGAATATGGGGTATATTGAATCGAAAAGCAGCAATTCCGATTCCGATCTTGTATTGTTTAACACATGCTGCGTACGTGACCATGCTGAACAAAAGGTTTTTGGAAACGTTGGCGCTCTGGCGGAAGCCAAACGCATAAATCCCGGAATGATAATTGCAGTATGCGGATGTATGATGCAGCAGAAGGACGTCGCAGACAAACTGCAAAAGCGTTTCCCTTTTATAGATTTGATTTTTGGGACGCACAATTTGCATGAGTTGCCTATGATGCTAGAAAAGCTTAAGGAAACAAAGACGCAGCAGAATGATGTTTGGGAAACGGACGGGGAAATCATCGAGGACATGCCTGTATTGCGAAACTCATGGCCTTTGGCCAATATAAATATAATGTATGGTTGCAATAATTATTGTTCGTATTGTATCGTACCCTATGTTCGCGGAAGAGAACGCAGCCGCAAAGCCCAAGATATTATTGATGAAGTGGTAAGCCTTGCAAAAGGTGGATACAAAGAGATAACACTTCTGGGACAGAATGTAAACTCATACGGAAAAGATATTGACAAGGCTTTGGATTTTCCGGCGCTACTAAAGGAATTGGGCAAGATCAAAGAGATAAAGCGTATCCGGTTTATGACATCGCATCCGAAGGATCTTTCCGATGAGCTTATCGACACTCTGGCGGCAACTGACAACATATGTAAACAGGTTCATTTGCCTGTCCAATCCGGCGATGATGAGGTGTTGAGAGCTATGAACAGAGAGTATACATCGGAAGAGTACAAAACTCTCGTATACAAACTGCGAAGCGCAATGCCGGAGATAGGAATTAGTACGGATATAATAGTAGGGTTTCCGGGGGAAACGGAAGACCAGTTTTCAAATACGTTGAAGCTGGTTGAGCATGTCCGCTTTAATGGAATTTTTATGTTCAAATATAGCAAGCGTGATGGCACAAAGGCTGTGAAAATGCACGGCATGATACCTAATGATACAAAAAAGCGAAGGTTGGACGAGCTTATACGTTTGCAGGAGAATATCGGTTCCGAAAAAAACAAAGAATACATTGGAAGGATCGAATCGGTATTGGCGGAAAGAGCGGCCAAGAAGGCAGGACAATATTGCGGAAGAACCGGAAGCGGGTTGCTTGTGAACTTTTCGTCAGATGAAAGCTGTATAGGCAAAGAATTGGATATTACCATAGAAAAATCTACAGCAAACACGCTGATAGGTAGTGTAAAAGATGTTAACATATAAAAAGCAGGCCGTTTGGTTTGCGGATAGGAGAAATGTATGGATATAATTCAGAGGGCTGCCGAACTCGGTAAGGCTATTGCCGAAAGCGAAGAAAACCTTGCTTTTACTAATGCACAGGATTTGGTAAACAATGACGAAGTTGCGATGGGGCTTGTAAATAAGTATGGCGAAGCAAGGGATAAGCTGCATGCACTTATGCAAAACAGGGAAGGAAATCAGAAAGAGCTTAAGACGATGTCCGGTGTAATTGAGCGTATAAATGAGGAGATCGGTAACAACCCTCTTTTACAGGACATGCTTTCCGCACAAGAAAAACTTCAGTCTCTTATGCGAAATGTGGACAGGGTGATAAACTTCCAGATTACCGGGATGAGCGGAAATGACAGCGGATGCGGCAGCGGTGGCTGTGAAGGCTGCAAAGGTTGCAGTTGATGATGATTTGAAAGCTTTGAGCAAAGCTTAAGGGGGAAATGATAGTGGGGTATACCCCAATGATGAAGCAATACCTTGAGATCAAAGATCTTCACAGGGATTGTATTTTGTTTTTCCGTTTAGGGGATTTCTATGAGATGTTTTTTGAAGATGCCAGGACAGCGTCCCGTGAACTGGAGCTTACGCTGACAGGGAAAGACTGCGGCATGGAAAAAAGAGCGGATATGTGCGGCGTTCCATATCATGCGGCCGAAGGCTATATATCCAAGCTGGTGGATAAGGGTTATAAGGTAGCTATCTGTGAGCAAATGTCCGACCCTAAGGAATCAAAGGGCATAGTTGAACGCGATGTAGTTCGTGTTATAACTCCGGGGACGCAAATCCAGGGCGGAAACACTGATGGCGACAAGAACATTTATATTATGTCAATCTGCTGGCAAAGCACCCAAGCCGGCTTGTGTATTGCAGATGTGTCTACCGGAGAATTCCAGTTGAAAAGTATATCCGATGATGACATTTCAAAACATTTGATGGACGAGATCATTCGATGGCAGCCGAAAGAGATTTTAACAAATGACGAAACTTTTTTTGCAACAAACGCATTCTCGAAGATAAAAACCAACAATTGCTTGATAAATTGTTATACTGATGATGCTTACGAATTTGAAGCAGCAAAGAACGTGGTGTTAGATCATTTTAAGGCTAAATCATTACCAGATATTGGTTGCCAGTCTATGGAAATATCTATTTGTGCAGCTGGGGCAATGCTAACATACCTCAAGAAGACGCAGAAAAATGCCCTGGAACATATAAATAAGATATGTATATTGGATAGAGAGCCTGCAATGGCATTGGATACAGCAACGCGAAGGAACCTCGAATTGACCCAGAATATACGCGGTGAGGGTAAAAAAGGCACTTTACTTTGGCTTTTGGATCACACTATGACCGCAATGGGCGGAAGGTGTCTGAGAAAATGGATCGAGCAGCCGTTGCAGAATGCGCGGGATATTGAAGCAAGGTTGGATGCCATTGAAGAATTGAAAAACGAAGAGATATCCTGTTCGGAGTTACGCGTACTTTTGGATGAAATATATGACCTTGAAAGATTGTCATGCAAGATAGCATATGGAAGCTTGAATGCAAGGGATTGTTTAGCGATAGTAAATTCTCTTTCCGTATTGCCAAGGGTAAAGGAAATGCTTTGTTCAAGTATTTCAGAACCGCTGAAATCATACGGAGAAGCACTGAATACAATGGATGATTTACAGGCGGAACTAGTACGCGCAATTGCGCCGGAACCGCCTTTAGGGGTAAAAGAAGGCGGCATAATCAACGGTGGTTTTTCTTCCGAGATAGACAGCTTTAGGGAAGCGATAAATAATGGTAAAACATGGATAAAGGCGCTTGAGGATAAAGAAAAGAAAGCTACCGATATAAAGAATCTGAAAATTGGGTTTAATAAGGTTTTTGGATATTATATCGAGGTGACAAAATCATATTACCACCTTATACCATATCGGTATATCAGAAAGCAAACTCTGGCCAACTGCGAAAGGTTTATCACTCCTGAGCTTAAGGAGATGGAAGAGAAGATACTCGGCGCGGAAGAAAAGAGTATTAAGCTCGAATATGAATTGTTCTGTGAAATACGGGAGCAGATGTCGAAAAAGATACCGGAGCTGCAGGAGATTAGTTCTATAATAGCCGCCATTGATGCTATGCAGTCTATGGCAGTAGCTGCTCTCCGAAACAATTACACAAAGCCTAGGATAACTGATAGTGGCTTTATATCTATAAAGTCCGGTAGACATCCGGTTGTAGAAAAGACTTTGGGAGGCCAATTCGTTACCAATGACGTTTACTTGGATATGGATGAAAACCGGTTTTTGATAATAACAGGTCCCAATATGGCAGGGAAGAGCACTTTTATGAGGCAGGTGGCTCTGATAACTTTGATGGCACACATTGGCTCTTTTGTGCCTGCGCAAAGTGCGGAGATATGTTTGACCGACAGGATATTTACACGGGTAGGCGCTTCGGATGATCTATTTATGGGTCAAAGTACCTTCATGGTAGAAATGAGCGAACTAGCAAACATCATTCGGAATGCAAGCAAAAATAGTCTGATTATTTTGGACGAAATTGGACGCGGAACCGGTACTTTAGACGGGTTGGGCATAGCATGGGCATCTGTGGAGCATATAGCTGACACTCAAAAGCTGGGAGCCAAGACACTTTTCTCAACGCACTACCATGAATTAAGTGAGCTTGAAGGATTCCTTCCTGGAGTAGTAAACTATCATGTGACCGTCAAGGAGTATGATGATGACATTATATTTCTTCGCAAGCTTCTACGAGGCGGTACAGACCGCAGCTTTGGTGTACATGTTGCCAAGCTTGCCGGTTTACCGGATGAAGTTTTGAAGAGGGCAGACGAGCTGATGAAAAAGCTGCAGGAAGCGGATATTAACAGGGAATCGCTATCCAAAGCGGCACAGGCTGCTCCAGAAAATGTTCAAATGTCATTATTGACCAATGAAAACGACGAAAAGCTATTGAAATATATCAGAGTTATGGATGCAGACAACCTGACCCCTCGGGAAGCACTGGAAACATTATATCTGCTTAAACAGATGGCCGGGGAGATAGACGTATGAGCAGTAGTATTAAGATACTAGATAGATCAGTATTTGAGCGCATTGCCGCCGGAGAAGTTATTGAAAACCCTTCATCCGTGGTAAAAGAACTGGTGGAAAACTCAATAGATGCAGGCAGCAGTTCAATCAAAATAAGCGTTACAGGCGGAGGTTTGGAATCGATATGCGTCGCAGATGACGGAAATGGCATAGACATGGATGAAGCGGAAACTGCTTTTTTGAGGCATGCAACCAGCAAGTTAAATGATTTTGAAGATTTAGACAAAATAATTACTTTGGGCTTTCGCGGAGAAGCTTTAGCCAGTATTGCCGCGGTTTCTAAGTGTGAGATGCTTACAAAAACACGAAACTCCGATACAGGTGTGCAATTGTACATCGAGGGCGGCGAATTGATTTCAAATAAACCGGCATCAGCTTTAGACGGCACGACGCTAACGGTCAAAGAATTGTTTTACAACACTCCAGCAAGATTAAAGTTTCTAAAAAAGCCCAATCTGGAAGCTGCAACTATTGCCGATTTGATTTCAAGGTATATATTGTGTAATACGGATATTTCGCTTGAGCTCCGGTTTGATGATAGAAGCGTATATACAAGTTCTGGTGACGGGAAACTTATCAACGCCATAAACAGCGTTTATGGTTATAAAACCACACGGGCGTTGATTGATGTATCACACACCGAGGGCGATGTGTATATACATGGATATATTGGGGATGAGAGCATTGCAAAAGGAAACAGGAAGCAGCAGAGTTTGTTTATTAACGGCAGGTATGTTACAAACCAAAAGCTATCATTCGCGGTGCTGCGGGCGTTTGAAAACAGGCTTATGCGGGGAAAATTTCCGTTTTTTGTATTGAATATAGAAATGCCTCATGCTGATGTCGATGTCAATGTCCATCCAAAAAAGATGGAAGTAAAATTCCGTTCTGAAGAAAGCGTGTTTTCTTCTGTGTATAAAGCCGTGTGCGATGCTTTGGCTAATATAGGTAAAAATGGAGGTTTAATCGAGGATATACGTGCAACTACACACGCGGATATGGAACAACTGATGCTCAAATCTTCGGAAGCGGACCAATATGTGCAAGCACCTGAAGATCTAGGCGAAGGAAATGACAGAGAAATTATAACCAGGCGTGTCGATATAGGCAATAAAAGTATGAAGTTACGGGAGAACGATATTAATGTTCCGGATGATCTGCTTTCAATTGATCTAAAACCAAGGTATAGTGTAATAGGCACTTTTCTAAATACATATCTGCTGGTTGAGATATCCGATAAGCTTGTAATAGTAGACCAGCATGCCGCGCACGAGAAATTTATGTTCGAGAGGCTTATGCAGAAAAGAAAAAACGATCAAAGCTGCAGTCAGCAATTGCTTTTACCTGTTCGGATTGATTTTAACTTTAGTGAAAAGCAAAGCCTGCTAAATAGGCTGGATATGTTTGAAGAATCGGGTTTTTGTTTCGATATCGACAGCGATGAAAATATAGCGGTCACCTCTATACCTGCGGGTATGGACGGTAAGCTTTTGTCTGAATTCTTTTATGAACTTTTGGAAGGTCTTGAGGCCGACGACGTGGAGAACAAAAATATCTTAGTTGACAAGATAATCAGAAAAGCCTGCAGAAAAGCGGTAAAGGCAGGAGATTCTTTATCTGAACCTGAGATGAAATCATTAATAGATATGCTCTTGAGTGATGAAGGAATACCCAAATGTCCGCATGGAAGACCTATACTACAAATAATTGATAGAGCATTCTTTGAAAATATTTTTGGAAGAAGCTGAACTTGGATTGAAAAAGCCGGTTATTATCCTTACGGGGCCAACTGCATCCGGAAAAACGGGGGTTTCGATTGAACTTGCTGAGCTAATCGGCGCTGAAATAATTGGCGCGGATTCGATGCAGATTTATAGGGGATTGAAGATTGCCAGCGCATCACCAGACGAAAATGAACTTTCGAGGGTAAAGCATCATCTGATCGGCGTGGTTGATCCGGGAATAAAATTCAGTGTAGCAATGTATTATGAGCTGGCTAAAGCAGCAATATCTGACATCCAAAGCAAAGGAAAAATGCCCTTGATAGTTGGAGGAACGGGATTATATATTGATTCATTGATATATGAAATGGACTTTTCGGGGCAGATAGCAGATGAAGAATACCGAAAAGAGCTTTTAGCACTTGCAAACGTCGAGGGTAAGAGTTATATTTATAATATGCTAAAGGAGAATTCTCCCAAAAGAGCAGAAGAATTACATGAAAATGATGTTAAGCGGGTTATTCGAGCCCTTGAAATAATTAAGCACCAGGGCGCTGATGCAACTATCAAGGATAAGGAGCGCATTAACAGAATTAAACGCAGTGATTTTAATACAAAAGTGTTTTGTTTATCGCCGCCGCGTGATGAATTGTATAAAAGAATAAATCTGCGTGTAGAAAAGATGTTTGACGAGGGAATAATCAAAGAAGTGCAGGCTATGAAGAGCTTTTTTAAAAGTGGAAGCACCGCGTTTGAATATATAGGCTATAAAGAAATAAGCGCTTTTCTTGATGGAGATTGCACGCTTTTGGAAGCTAAACAAAAGATGATGCGTAATTCAAGAAGATATGCAAAAAGGCAGTTGACCTGGTTTAGGAAGATGAATTGCATTTGGGTCGAACCGGATAGAGACCCTAAGATAACTGCCGAAAGAATTGCTTCACTGGCCGGTTTGGCATAATAATGATATAAAAAGGGTGGATGTAATGAACGCAAAACCAATAATCGTACTACAGGATGTATTCTTAAACCAAGTTAGAAAAGACCGTACGCCAGTCGAAATCAATTTGATGGACGGTAATAGCTACAGAGGATTTGTAAAAGGATTCGATCTCTACACGGTTATTATGGAATGCGAGAACCGGAAACAACTCATGGTATATAAGCATGCCATATCCAGCGTTTCCCCGGACAAGCCGGTATCGTTTATACCTCCGGATAAGGGAGAAAGAAAACCACAGTAGATATTTGTTTAGCAGGTGAACATATTGAAAAACAACGAACCACACGGTATGTCTGTGTGGATAAAAGAGCGAATTAAAAGTGCCGAAGATCATATCCGCGGCGCTTTTGAACGTGTGGAGGAAATTTCCGAATATAACCAAAACAAAGTGTTGGAAGCATTCAAGCAAAACGAACTATCCGCAAGACACTTTTCGCAAACAACGGGCTACGGTTATGATGATATTGGCAGGGATATGCTTGACCGTGTGTTTGCGTGTGTGTTTGGTGCAGAGGATGCACTGGTACGTCCGCATATTGTATCAGGTACACACGCTCTTTCGTTATGCATACATGCACTTGTTGAGCCGGGCAAAGGAATGATTTCGGTAACAGGCAAGCCCTATGACACGCTAGAAGAATCGATAGGTATTAGAGGACAGAAGCGCGGAAGCCTTGTTTCGAAAGGTTCATATTATAGCCAGATTGAGTTCAACGGTACATTAGATGCGGCAAGGACACTGGAATCAATGAACGAATCAACGAGGCTGTTGTATATTCAAAGATCCAGGGGATATTCTGAAAGGAGAGGCCTTTCTCCGGTTGAAATGCAAGCGTTTGCCGAGCGTATTAAGGATGTATATCCTAATGCCGTCATTCTAGTAGACAACTGTTATGGAGAATTTGTAAATATTGAAGAACCGACTGATTGCGGCATAGATATTATCGCTGGTTCACTGATCAAAAATCCGGGAGGAGGTATTGCACCAACAGGCGGCTATATCTGCGGCAGGGAAGATTTAGTTGAGCTCTGTGCTGAGCGGTTCACATCTCCAGGAATAGGTAAGGAAACAGGCTCGTATGCGGCTTCATATGAACCTTTTTTCAAAGGATTATTTTTTGCCCCGCATGTTGTTGGGCAAAGTTTGAAGGGCGCAATGTTATTTGCATCTGTGTTTAATAGCTTGGGATATGATTCTTTCCCAAAACCTCTGGAAGAACGAAATGATATTATACAAAGTATTGCGTTAGGTAAAGAAGCCCACGTTCTTGCTTTTTGCAGAGGGATACAGAGTGCTTCCCCCGTGGATAGTCATGTAACGCCAGTGCCATGGTCAATGCCAGGGTATGACAGTGATGTTATAATGGCAGCTGGTACCTTTATACAGGGCGCATCTATCGAATTGAGCGCAGATGCACCAATAAAACCTCCTTATAATGTATATTTTCAAGGTGGCTTGACATATGCCCATTGCAAAGCCGGGCTCATTAAAGTGCTGCAAGAGATGGAAAAAGAAGATATGATCAATACTTCCGTATAAGGCCAACCATTTTACCTACTATGGCCGCGTCCTGAACGATGATCGCTTCCATAGTATCATTTTCCGGTTGAAGACGTATATGCTTCTTTTCCTTATAGAAACGTTTGACCGTTGCCTCATTATTAACCATAGCTATAACTATTTCGCCGTTGTTTGCGTCCTCGCATTTTTTTACAATTATCATATCGCCATCAAGAATGCCGGCATTGATCATGCTCTCTCCCTGGACTTTTAACATAAATAGATTATCCCCGGGGAAATAGCTTAAAGGTATTGGGAATTGACCTTCAAAGTTTTCCGGTGACTCGATTGGTATTCCTGCGGCTATATTTCCAACAATCGGTATATTCAAAACCGGTTCTGTGCGGAACTGTTTACTGAGGTTTATGCATCTGTTTTTGGAGGAAGTACGAATGATATATCCTTTTTTTTCAAGGCGCATCAAATGACCGTGCACCGTAGCTGAGGATGAAAGTTTGACCCCTTCGCAAATTTCACGGATGCTGGGGGAATTATTGTTTTGCTCAATGTAATTACGAATAAACTCAAAAACTTTTTTTTGCTGGCCTTTAAGCTCCTCCATAAAATACCTCATTATATTACTACTTTGCGTGATTGACATAGCGCCGATCATGCATATAATTGATTATAACACAAATACCCTAAAGTTTACAAACATACGTTCGGAGGACAAATGAAACTTTGTATATTGGAAGACAGAGGTTGCATCGAATGTGGAAAATGCGATACCTGCGATCTAAACGAAAATAAAATCTGCGACAATTGCTGTGAATGCATGCCGGATGCCGATTATAATGAAATAGTCATAGACAGTATCGAAAATGAATGATCATTCATCATCCCGGAGTTTTATAACTTGTGCTGCCAACCGCCTCTTTTCATCACTCATCGCTGCATAATGCTTCTTAGTTGTATTTACATCCTTATGGCCCAACACCTCGGCAACCAGATAGATATCACCCGTCTCACGATAAAGCATAGTTCCGTATGTGCTGCGCAATTTATGCGGAGAAATCTTCTTAAGAGGGGATACGATCTTTGCGAATTTTTCGACTATATTCTGTACGCTACGGCTGCTGATACGCTTACTCTGCAAAGAGAGAAAAAGCGCATCCTCAAATCCGGGCAACGGCTTGAATTCGTCTCTTTCATTTAAATAATCCAACAGCGCGGCGCGCGTTTCATCGCCGAAATACAACACGACTTCATTACCGCCCTTGCGTGTGATTTTGAAGCCGTTAACATTAAAATCAAGATCGGAGATGTTAATGCCGACAAGCTCGCTGATGCGGATTCCGGTGGTTAAAAAAAGTGTAAGGATTGCAACATCACGCCTTTGTGTGTATTTGTGGTATCTTTGCTGTGTGGTCGTGAGGTTTTCGCCAGATTCGGCAATATCCAAAATACGGGCAACCTCATCGATTTCAAGTCGTGTGATAGGCTTTTCGTGTATTTTTGGCATATTGACCAGAGCTGCAGGATTGTTTTTTAGCTTTTCTTTGCGATAGAAATATTTGTAGAAGGAGCGTAGTGTTGATATTTTTCTAGCTTTGCCTTTTTCATGGTTTTCAATTTCGTTTTCTTCTTTATAATAAAGGTTTAGATAATCCATAAACATTTCCAACTGTGTAGTTGAAATAGAGTCAAGATCGCTAAGCGTGTAGCTCTCTTGCGTGTAGTTGGAGAATTTAGCAACGTTTTCCGTAAGATAATTGAAGAATAGCCTCAAATCGTAAGCGTAGGCCAGTCGTGTAAGCGATGAAGTTGTAGATTCGATACCATGGAAAAACTCAAAGCAAAAGGGGGGAAGTTCTTTAAGAACATCTCGAAGTTTCTCTAAATTTATTTTTTCTTTTTGTTTTGAATACTCGCTCACAACTCACTCCGTAAATAAGTAATATTAATTTTACCCAAACCATTCATATCGTAAATTAAAGTTGCATCCACATTTTTATACTTATATTTCCGTTTACAAAGCTTAAAATGAAGGGATACCCGTAAAAACTAACCAAAGTGTCTTAGAATGGCACTCAGAGGCAGATAAGTATATTCATAATGTCAAGGCTAAGCAAAACTATATGAGCGTAACTATGCGTAAAACTATCCTTTTGCGAATAGTTTAACATATCAGTTTCAGTATGTAAACAGAGATTTTAGTTTGAGCTTTTGTCTTGTTCACAATTTATATTTTTAATTATCTCAGCCTTTGCCATTCTATCACATTGATTATTGAATTCATTATCGCTATGGCCTTTTACTTTATTCCACTGTATTCTGTGTATCTTACAAAAATCTAAAAGCATCTTCCAAAGATCCTGGTTTTCAACAGGTTGCTTTTGGGAAGTCTTCCAACCGTTAAGCTGCCAGCTTACCGTCCATCCCTTTTCAAATGCATTAACAAGGTACGCACTATCAGAATAAAGAATGACATTACATGGTTCTTTTAAAGCCTGTAATGCTGAGATAGCAGCAAAAAGCTCCATACGGTTATTTGTAGTCTCAGGACAAAAACCGGACAACTCTAACTTTCTACCATTATAAACCAAAATGCAAGCCCAGCCTCCGGGCCCGGGGTTTTTAGAGCATGCCCCGTCTGTATATACTGTTACCTTCTTCATCTATTCCACCAAAAGCTACTTATTAGCTTCTGAAATCTCCTTACACCTTCTGGTGCTTGAAGCAACAGCATCCATAACTATGCCTTTGAAAGCGTTGTTTTCAAGCGTTTTGACCGCTTCTATAGTTATACCGCCCGGAGAACATACTTTATCCTTTAATGCCTGAGGATGCTCTTTAGATTCGATTATCAACTTTGCTCCGCCTAATACAGCTTGAGCAGCCATTTCAACCGACTTTATCCGCGGCATACCTTCCCTGACGCCAGCATCCGCCAGAGCATCTATAAGCAGAAACGAATAGACACAACCCGCACTTCCAATACTGGTAACTGCGTCCATATATTTTTCTTCTATTCTTTGTACGATTCCAATGGAAGAAAATATTTCTTCTGCTGCAGAAAGCTCCTCTTCGGAAAAATCTGATGGCAGGCTGAGAGCTGTAAAACCTTCCTTGACTGATGATGGAGTATTAGGGATAGTACGCAAAATTCTTGATTTGGGTAGAGTCTCTTTCAGCATGTCAAATGTCCAGGAAGCAACAATTGATAGAACAGCCTTCCCTTCAAGACGGTTATAAATATTTAATAAGGCATTCTTAAGAAATTGTGGTTTAATCGCCAGAATTATGATATCGCAAGTATCGCAAACCTCTTCATTTGTTACGGCAAAGTTAACGCCATTGCCTTTACAGAAAACCGACGCCATATCTTTCGCGGTATCGGAAGCGAATATCTTATCTGCGGGCAAAACGCCATTTACAATGATACCTTTAATAATTGCCTGAGCCATATTTCCGCAGCCAATAAAGCCAAGTTTAAAATCGTGCATATTTTCCTCCGCTATTTTTGTTGACTTCTTACTAATACTTATTTTATAATAAAAGCTGACTTTGTCAAAGTCTTTTATATAGGGGTGTGATGAAGTGGTATCATGGCGGTCTCCAAAACCGCTCTCTCGGGTTCAAATCCTGGCACCCCTGCCACAGCGGGCAAGACCCGTAAAGTAGTACGTGAATCAAATTTGTTAGGTTCACGTATTTTTTTTATTCTTAGCATATAGAGCGACAGATTTCCAAAATAATTCTTTAAGAAGGATTCTGCATCTATGCATAGTGGTAGATACCGAGCAGGCGCGGCCACAAAAGTGTTAAAATACTTTATCTTCCGCTGATATTCATATGCAGACTTTGCATAACATCCAAAGCCTCATTGTGTAGCTTTTCATCAAAGCTGGCACAGCACGAGGCATCTATCGTAATATTAGCGTTTGGATACCTTGTTTGCATTAGAATAGCATTACTAATGACGCACATATTAGTGATAATTCCAATTATCTCAATTTCGTCAAATTCGTTTCCCTGTAGGCCGATAATATCCCTGCTGCCAAAGTTGCCTTTATTCAAAAAAACCAGATGTGGATACTTGCCTCTGTCCTCAAATTCTCTTGTTTTGCCGTAAAGATGCCAGCCATCGCTGTTTACAAGGCAATGCGGAATCGGCAGATTCCTTCCTTCCCGGCTAAGCATATAGGTTTCATCGCGATGGGTATCCATTGTAAAAATTACTGATATATTTTGGTCCAAAGCTGATTTTATCTTATTGTACACCGCATTTTCAATAACCCTGCATTGTTCGCAGCCTAAAGACCCCTCAACAAAATCAGTTTGATAATCTACGACCAAAAGTAATTTTTCCATCTTCCCTACTATCCCCTGCAATATAGTTATAAATGTATATTGTTCTTTCGCTAACTATTATATATACATAAATTCATAGTAATCTTCCAGCATCCTTGAGGCAGAAAACTGCTTGGATGCCATATCTATGCTGTTTTCCATCATTACTAACCAGCGTTTTCTTTCGGTATAATATATCGGCACAACTTCATTTCTCAGCACATCGTACAGGCTTTCGCTATCTATTATATCGCAATCTTCACCGGAGTAACCATGTCCGATCTCAAACCCGCTCTCCCCTTGCACAAAGCCTTCGGGCCACCAACCATCCAATACGCTTACATTCAATACGCCGTTCATCGCGGCTTTCATTCCAGATGTACCACAAGCCTCCAAAGGACGGATAGGGTTATTTAGCCAAACATCGCAGCCTCTCGTAAGCAACTTTCCTATTTCTATATCATAATCTTCCAAAAAAACCATATTTTTTGGATACTTTTTAACCTCTCCAAACAGGTCGGCAAGAATGTTTTTGCCGTCTATATCATTTGGGTGCGCTTTGCCGGAAAATATGAGCTGTAGCTTGTTGTCCGTCAGTAATTTTTCTAGGATTCCTTTGTTTTTAAAAATCAAATTGCTTCTTTTATATGGAGCTGCTCTTCTTGCAAAGCCTATCGTCAGAATTTCCGGATTGAACTTAATGCCGGTCTTCCTTTCAATCACATAAAGCATGTCAGTTTTTAGCTTAAAATGCCTATTCCAAAGACACTCGCCGGAAAGGGTTGAAATCTTTTCATCCTGCCAGGTTCCTGCATGAACACCATTCGTAATTGCGATAATATCGGAAGCTCCGTTAACATGTTCCCACATTTTGCGCGCCGTTTCGGAATGCAGTTTAGATACAGCGTTTGAGCGATAGGATAGCCGCAAACCCGAAACTGTCAGTCCAAATGGATTTCCTCCTATCAGTTCTATCTGTTCGGATGTAAAACCATCGGATGCACCCATATACTCAATTAGCCTCATATCATATGTTTCATTGCCGTGGATGACAGGTGTGTGGGTAGTGAATACGATCTTTTTGCGAACCTCGTTGTACGCATCCTCAAAATCCTTGCCAGATCGCATAAAGTTACGGATAAGTTCCAATCCGCCAAATACTGGATGACCGTCATTGAAGTGGTATATGTCTATATCAAATCCCAACGCTTCAAGCGCTCGGATGCCTCCGATTCCCAAAATCATCTCCTGGGCTACGCGTTCTTCTTCAAACCAACCATATAGCTGGCCTGTTAAAAGAAAATCTTTATTTTCCTCCAAAAACACATCCAGAAGATAAAGCGGTACGTTTCCGTATTCTTCACAGAGCCAAATCTTTATCTTTACTTCCCTGCCCCGTATTTGCACAGAAACTATTTTACCTGTGTCTATAAGGAACGGATATCTGTACTCGTAATAGCTGTCAAACGGATACCCGTTGTCGTCCATATGTTGGCAAGTATAACCTTGCCGCCAGAGCATACCGATACCGACCATTGGTTTATTCAAATCTTTAGCTGCTTTAAGTATATCGCCTGCTAGGATGCCCAAACCTCCAGAATATATCTTAAAATCTTCATGCAAACCAAACTCCATGCACATATAAGCAACAAAGGGTTCTCTTTTCAAGCTTACCTCCGACAAGGATTATTTTCCACAATGGTATAGTATAAAAGATTCATGGGGATGCAGATGGATGATCTCGTCAAAAAGACTGACGCCCTTTTTGGGATGACTCCAATATATTATCTCAACATCTTGCTTGTCTAAAAAAATATCCGGATTAAAATCTGCGGTCTCGATCGAACGCTTTTTGCCGCGATTAAGTAATACATATAATTCTTCATCGCTGTTTTTATAACTAAAGCTCGTAATACTGTTGGATTTAGCCGGCTCAAAAATATTAAAATACTCAAGCTTTATCAGATGGGAAAAGCGCATTCTTATAGCATTACAGAAAGCGAGGTGATCTAGCATGCTTGAATCAATATCGGTCCAATGAAACATATATTCATCAAAGAAAGCCAGTTTGCCATACAGCGGGTCATATTCAGGAAGCGCGTATCTGCCTTTCTTGCTTTTTCCCAAACCAAGGTTCATGGGCTGCACTTCGTTTAATTCCAGTCCGCTGTTAATATAAACCAGAGTATTCGGTAAGAGAGCATTATATACGCAGACGCTTTCAATGCTTTTTTTATCACTAAAATAGCTAGTAATACGCGGCGTGTCTGCTGTTTCCAACGCCGCGACCATAGGAAGACTGCAGGCTAGGAGCTCATCAAACATCAAAGAATTGTATTCCTTTTGATTCAGCTGCGAATAGCTATACCAAATAGCACCTGTAATAAAATCAAAGCCATTCTCCTTAGCCTCCGCAGACTTTTCGGCGTTCATTACCTCTGACCAGAACAAAAACTTGTCATCTACTCTCTTTGCCTTATCCAGGATCATATCTATTAGGGCTTTCGGCATAGCATGTCCCATGTCTATCCTTGCGCCGTCGATATTAAAGAGTTTCTGATAGTGCGGTATAACATCAGAAATATATTTATATAGTTTTTTATTGGGTTTTACCGGAGGGATAACATTGCACTTGATCGTGTCAAACAACAAGTATGGGGGGAAAACATCCGGTATGAATTCTTCGGCAATCTTGTTCATACCAAGCTCATATCGCAGATATGAAACATCTGTCCAAGGCGGCTGGAAATCGTTTATGACATCCGAATATGCAGGTGCAGTAGTAATATTATAGTTTTTCTCTATGGCATCTAATATGTCCGCTTCATCTTTTATTTTTTTCCAAATATCCTCATCAATATGACGGGGATTATCTCTAAAATGCTTTAGATACTCTATCGTAGAAAACTGCATAAAAATATTTTGAGCGTTATCTACCGTGAGTTGGTACATATTCGGCAGATCTTTTATCTTTGGAGATTTAAAATCTTCAAGATCGTTCTCGATCCAATAGAACCAATCGGGATGATCTCTAATTAATTCGTTATCCCTTGCACACGTACGGAAGGAAAAATCGAGCATAACGAGAATACCCAACTTGTGGCAGGCCTCAGTAAAAGCCGCGAATTCGATATTTAGCTTGTGTTCGCAATATTCTCCAAGCAGATCATCGTGCAGAGAAGGGTCTATTTTATAGAAATCCTTTGTCGCATAAGGACTGCCAAGACCGCCCTTTTTGTATTTGTCGCTGGTTTCGAATATGGGCAGCAGATATAGTATAGAAACACCTATACGTTTAAGTTGAGGTAAAACTGCGAGCGCCTTCAAAAAACTCCCGGATATAATACCATCTTTCTCATAGTGTTTCCACGCCGTTTGTGTGCGCGGTAACATGCTGTAAATAACATTAGCACAAATATCCATGCTCTTGCGTTTGTTTCGTATATCAGGGCTCTGGTGTCCGCATATGTAATCGATACATTGTGAGTAAAAATCATACGGGTCGACATGCATTATTTGTTTGGTATGAGGAATGCGATTTTCTGCATATCCAAAGGAATCCCAGAGCATGGGAATACTATATGAATCGGTTTTACATCTGTTTTTATCGAGCAATAAGGAAAGCTCTTGAAGGTGTCCCATTATACTATTCCTCTAAATAATCCTGTATTTTCTCTGGCATGTCTTCTGGTTTTAGAGCAAATGCAAGCATATCATTAATGCATTTATTAATAGAGTTCGTGATTTTCTGACGATCGCCGAGTAATGGGAAAGCGGTTCCAAAGGATAGCTGCTTATACATACCTGCAATAATCTCATCCTTCTTCTTCTCTTCGGATAAAATATTCTGATTTACAGGAACCGCACCGATAGCATTCGCAATATCGGTTTGATTAGAAGTATTATTTATACACTCTAATATAAATCCGATTGCATGATTTTTGTTCTCTTCGGTAATATTTGCTGAAAGAGCAAAAGCTTCAACACTTATAAAAGGAGCGGGAAATATTCCTTTTTCTGAAGCGGATAGTGGCGCTACACACAAATTATTCGGCTTCAATTTGCCCACGTTGGCGATATCATCGATCAGATAGGCTGCCTTTCCTTCGTTAAAGAGTTTAATTGCTTCGTCGGATGTCTCACATTTACTGGCCACCATCCTTGTATTCACGATATCGTTATACAGCATGCAGGCTTCTTTAACGGAGTCCGTATTCATTTCGATCTTTCCGTTTTTCTCTATGCTTTCGCCAAATCCGCCAATCAGTGCCAGAAAAGTCTCCGCATCGTTGGTCGTCATCGCTAAAGGCCTGTCAATACTGTTTTTTTCCCGTATCTCATTACAGCTTGCAAACAGCTCTTCAAGATTCTTTGGTGGCTCCTTAACAAGCTG
>JAVBOF010000156.1:0-6820 GCA_031550915.1 Eubacteriales bacterium
TTATGAATCTGCGCGAAAAAGGCGTAAGCATCATCTATGTATCCCATAGGTTAGAGGAGATATTCCGCATATCTGACCGTATTACCGTCTTCAAGGACGGTTGCTTTGTTGGAACGGTGAACACCAGTGAAACAGAAGAAAAGACCTTGGTTTCCATGATGATAGGAAGGGATCTGAAGGACTATTTCCCTGAAAGGAACGCTGTGATAGGGGAGAAGGTTTTTGAGGTAAGGAATATAAACCGCGGGAAAATGGTCAAAGATATTTCGTTTGAGGTACGCGCGGGTGAGGTGCTGGGTTTCGGCGGCCTTGTGGGTTCCGGGAGGACGGAAAGCATGCGTGTTATCTCCGGCGCGGATAAAATGGAAAGCGGACAGATATTTTATAATGGCAAGGAAATACATATAAAATCTACTTCACAAGCCTTTAAAAATAAGATTGGAATGCTTCCGGAAGACCGTAAGCGATATGGCGTCCTCTTGGAATTGCCGATTCGATATAACACCTCGATGAGCTGCATATACAAATATGCAAATTCCATAGGTAAGCTGAATAAAAAGCGGGAGATTAAGGATGTTACCGAGCTGACCCAAAAACTGTCTGTTAAAGCTTCATCCATAGAAGCCCCGGTAAAAAGCCTTTCCGGCGGCAACCAGCAAAAGGTGGCGGTATCCAAGCTGCTGGCTTCCGAATGCAATGTTTTTCTGTTTGACGAGCCTACACGCGGCGTTGATATAGGCGCAAAGCGTGAGATATACTCACTGATCAATTCTTTGGCAGAGCAGGGCAACGCTATTGTAATGGTTTCGTCTGAAATGATCGAATTGATCGGCATGTGCGACCGGGCGCTGATTATGAGAAACGGTGAGATAGTCGGGGAATTGAACAAGGAAGAGCTTAACGAGCAGAATTTTATTAATCTATCGATGGGGGTAAAGGCTAATGAATAGCGCTGTAGAAAGTACCGGTAAATCCACGCCTAGAGCAATAGGGAAATTCCTTTTAAAACATAATACAGTAGTTATCTTCCTGTTGTTGGTCATAATATCAAGTTTTCTCTCGGACTCATTTTTAACAATTCAGAATATTTTTAACGTTCTGCGCCAACAAGCGCCATACATGGTTATTGCTATAGGCATGCTGATCGTCCTGCTTACGGGCGGAATAGATTTGGCGGCCGGTTCGGTTGCGGCGATGGGCGGAATGTTCATGTCTCTAATGATAAATAAGTGGGGGTTCGATACCCTTCCGCTGTTCTTTGCGGCGTTGGTTATTACGCTTTTGGTAGGTGCGGTATCGGGGCTGTTTGCAGGCGTATTCGTATCCATCTTCAATATGGCGCCCTTTATCGTTACCCTGGCGGTATCCGCGATAGCAAGGGGTGTGGCATACATATTCACGTCGGGACAGCCGGTGCGTGTAAACAAATCCATACCGTCCGGCGGTTTCCTCGCTGAATTTGGAAGCGGAACCATTACGGGTAATCCGACAGGCATTCCCTGGGCAATAGTTCTGGTGGTAGTCTTGATCGCCGTATTTTTCTATCTCCTGAAGTATACCGCGTTTGGACGGCTGATAATTTCCACTGGCAGCAACGAGGATGCTGTAAGACTTGCGGGAATAAGTGTAAGGCGTTATAAAATATCGGTCTATGTCATCTGCTCGGTGCTTTCGGTATTGGCGGGAATAATGGTTTGCGCGCGAACGGCGGTCGCCAATGCAAACGCATGCGTGGGCTATGAGCTGGACGCGATAGCAGGTTGTGTTATCGGCGGTACCAGCCTTTCGGGAGGAAAGGGTTCGGTCATATTCACAATAATAGGTGTACTGACGCTTGGCCTTATAGGCAATATTATGAACCTTATGAGCATACCTCCATACCCTCAGCAGGTTATAAAAGGTATAATAATCATCGCAGCGGTACTGCTGCAGCAGGTAACTGCCAAAACCAATGACTGAGGTTAAAACCAAGTAAAAAAACACTGTCCGCCGGAAAAAGCATGAGGCGGGCAGTTTTTATTTGATCTAAACGTATAGCGCAGTATGTTCTTTTGGATCACTGATTTAGATCTATCTTAATGTTAATATAGTGCTGACACTCTCTTTGTTATACATGGCGCAAAGAGCCCTGAAATTAGACTACCCCGGCCATATAGGGCTTTTATTGATTTGCCTGAAAACAAGGGAACATAAGAAACCCATAAAAAACCCGCTTATAGTGCCGGTTATAGTGAGAAAAGGCAAATAGTAAGCTATCTGAGTTGTCTGCAGCATAATGACGGAAACCATTATCTGCGTTATATTGTGTGTAAGCGCTCCGATGATGCTCACCTTTATTTTGCTAAGGTAATTCCTAAAAGCATACATAAAGATTATACTTATCAAACCGCCTGAAAGCGAGTATAACAGCATGGTCATATTCCCGCTTAAAAAAGCCGCCAGCAGGCATCGTACTATAGATATAACGATAGCGTATCCGAATCCAAGGTAGTATATAGCAAACATTGAAACTATGTTGGCAAGGCCCAGTTTTACTCCGGGGATAAATGGCAAAAGAGATGAAAGCATATTATCCAGCAACGCAAGGACTAAAGCTATGCCGCAAAGTATAGCCGCAAGGACCAGTTTATATGCCTTTTTATTCTGAAATGGCATCGGTATCCGCCTCCCTGCCGTCTTCTATTGTTACACTAACCCCGTTGGGGACACATACTATGCTCTGCCCGACAGAAGAAATCCGGCCAAATTTTTCACACTGGTGGTTTGGACAATTTGAATGCGCAACGAATACCTCGCCATCCTTGATTATGAATTCGTTGTGATAGGCGCCGTATATTTCAAACTCCGTATCATAGTTAAGGGCCAGAACCTTTATTATTTTCCCGTTCTGACGGAATACGGCTTCAGTCCCTCGCATATTTGGTAGCAACAAAAAAAACACCAGCAGCATAACGGCTATGATGGCAAAGGCAAATACGATATCACTCTTCTTTACAATACTATTTTTCATTCAAATAAAACACTTTATTAGCAGAACCGTTCAATCCCCTAATAATTATTGAGCAGACTTCCAGCCTGTCTGTACAGATCATAACAAGTTTATCAAATAATAGACCGTAAGGCAAAAATGCGGCGAATGCAGGTCTATATTTTTGCTAAAGAAAACCGCGGACCAAGAAAGATGATCCGCGGTATTTAAGCGATTTACGCTTAGCTGACCGTCGATACCCAAATACTAAACCGGGTAAGGTTCTGTACGGCATTATTTATCCATATTTCAAAAGAGCGGTTTTGCCCCTGCCAGAAAATGGTCTTTGTATAGATGCGCGTATCGCCGTTCGAATAGTTATCCAAAACCCAGCCATTGGCCGTTAGCTTAGCAATATATGCGTTCAGCGTCACCGCGTCCATTCCGTCCAAAGTAAATCCAAAGCTCGTCTGCGTATTATCCCAGTTTCCATCGTCGAACTCTACCTTCTCTGCTGGAAAACCGGCGTCCGGAAGAAGCAGCTCGGCCGGCAACTTGCCAGCAGGCCATGCGCCGGCGATATCGACAGGATAGGCGACGAATTGAAGGGTCATATATTTATCAAAATACAGCTTCAATCTGTAGCCGCCCTTTTGTGCTTCGTAGCTGTTTTCTCCGATTCCGTCAAAAACATTCCACTTATTGGTCTTCAGGATTTCAATATAGCTCTTTAAGGCCGCGGGAGTGGTATGATGGATATCCCACGTGTAGTTTTTGTATTCCCCGCTTCCTGCGTCAAAGCGCTTTCCTATCACACCCTGAGTATATGCCGACAAATTGGGAGGCATCAGGCTTGATGGCCATGCGACGCCGGAAAGTCTATGCGAAGGGAATGGGCCGCTGAAGCTTTTTTGGTGGGCAAATTTTACATCGCTGTCACCGTCGATTATCCGTAAATAGCCTTTGTCAAATTCATATTTCATAGCCCTGTTTGGTCTGGATGTCATCGGGACGTTTTGCAGCTTTATTCGCGCCTCGTCCATGCCGTCAGTATATGTCCAATTGGTTACCTGCCTATCCCAGCCGTCTGCGCTGGCGGACTTCACATTGGTGAGGTAGATAGTACTGCCAATGACCTTAAAGGAGGCTTTGGTGTAGTTTGCAGTGGAATAGTTGCCCGCTTTGCCTAAAATGAAGAAATTGCATGTGCCGTCGCTATAAAAGCCGTACATCATAACCCCGGCGGAGCTGATCCATTCCCAATTGCCGCCCTTAATCAAGGCGTTTTTCGCAACGAGGTTCTCGGACCCGGAGGATGCGCTTTTAGTTTTGGCGGAGATGGCTGCACTCAGCTTACTTGTACCTTTGGCCGTTTTGACGGCTATCTTGTAATAATATTTGGTGTTGGCTTTAAGCTTTTTTACGGTATAGCTGGTATACTTACCGCTTAATGTAATGAGCTTAACGTATTTGCTGCCGGATTTCTTGTAAATCACATAGGATTTTGCACCGGAAACTTTCTTCCAACTGAGTTTTATAGACGTCGTATTAACTGCCGTACCCTTAAAGCCTTTTGGCGCAGCAGGCGCTGCAGCCTGTGATACCGTTGGGATCATAGCCAGGCTCATCATAAGAGCCAGCGACAGGGACAATATGGTTTTCTTGCCAAACCGCATAAGCGCACTCCTCTCTTTCCTTTCTGATTATGGTCTAATATTACTTTGATTGAAGGGAATTGGATAGCTGTATCTTTAGTTAGGTATAAAAAAATATGTGGAATGCCACACATATACGAAAAAATGTAAAGAAAAGGTATGTATTATGTCTATTTTTTGGGCATCAGGATTATGCTGCCTGTGTCCAAATCGGAACATGAGACAGAAAAGCTGTTTTCGGATTTACTGTTAACATTAATGTTATACGCGAAGGATCCATATTTGGAATATCTTGACGAAGTTTTGCCGGTAGTTATCGCAACGTCCGGATCTTGCATGGCTGCGATCGTACCGGACAATATAAAGCGTTTTTCCTTACCATAGTAAAAAACATGAAGATTGTCGGTATAAATATGTGTACCGTCGCTGATATCTTCGGCTTTTTTGACCTTTGAAAACAACAGATATTGACCATCCGGCAAGGTGTCTTCAATTATTTTTATTTCAAACGTTCTTTGGAAATCTATATCTTGCGCGGGTTCTTTAACTACTTTTACATCTTTGCCGACGCGTGCCTGTAGATACTCATGCCAATAGGAGTCATGAATACCAATCGATCCGGAAGTTATGAAAAGGGACGGCGCGATGATTGTATCTCCATCTGAAATTTCCGTAAAAGCTTTGGAAGCGGTTAGCTTATCGACAAGCGCCCACCGGTGGTACGCTTGCTCCTGCGCTTTCGTTATCCCGTCATTCTGAAACGACGTCAACGCCCCGATGACGGAAAAAACGCAGGCAAAAACTGCACAGACCAACCGCTTGTTTTTATTGGCGAAGGATACTAATAATATCGAAACGCATATTATGAAAACGATAATGGCCAAATATGAAAAGAACGTTGATGAAAGCCAGTGGAAACCACCGGTCCCCGCGATACTTTGATACATAGGCGTAAGCGCAAGAAGTATATTGGGTATAAAGATATAGCAGAAGGACACTATAGAGATGGATATCAATTTCTTCCGTTGGTCTTTCCCCTCTATTTTAGCCAAAAGTGTATAAGTCAATATAAAAACAGCTATAAACAGAACGATGTTTGCTGGGGTGAGGATATTAATGGCGATAACATCAAGAATACTCTGTTTTGCACCTGCAAAGTGATCCATTCTAATTGATTGAATATAATATGGAACGGAATAAAAATAACCGGGAATACAGGCGATGCTCAAGAGCCAAGCAGCCTGTAGGAATTTTATCGCGTTGAATCCCTGAATGGATATCTGGCTGCCCTGGTACTCTCCGCCGCTAAATGACATTAGGGCGAACGTAGCCACTAAATATACGCCAGTTATTATTATCACGGGATAGATGCTTTTTAGCGCCTTTTTTAAACTATGGGTCGATGCATATGCCGCAATGAGATATACAGGGAAATATAAAACAAAAAGCTCATACGTTAAAAGGCAAACCGCATAGAGGATAAGGCAAACTGTTATTGCCGTTTTGGAACGGCATACCAGAAAACGGTTGAAAAGCCCGATTGAAAAGAGAAGGCACGTTATACTGAATACAAACAGCAGGTTAAAAGCGTTGGGTACGCCATGCTCCCATCCAAGACCAAGAAAGACTAAAAAAACCGCAAATACCAATAGCTTTACCTTTTTGCCGAAGCCAAAGGATTTCACCAGATATGCAAGCCCGAGCCCGTTGGATAGAAAGAGAATGACCATGATGATACGTATCAAAACCTTGCTGTCCAGTGACAATACAAGATATGAGACTATCGGAGGTACGATGCATAGGTACCTACCGTTGGCTTTGAGGCTGGATAGCATAAATGAGAAAAAGTCACGGCTCCCCTTAATCGCATGTAAATGATATTGGAGCTCGTCGTTTGTATTTAGCCACGGCCTAAGTAGATAGGCGCAGAAAACCAATATAATAAAAATAATAGCTAGAAAAGTAAAGGGTTGGTGTTTTATGGCTTTAATAAGATCAAGGAACGCCGGTTTGAGGTAACGCAAAAGAAGATCCTTCAAAGCGTTGATCTTCTCGGTTAAAAATCTAGTCAATTTGTTATCCTTACCGAGGTAAAGCGCTCCGAATATCCCCGTTTTGCTTAAAATGAAGTTCATAAAGCAGCTGAGGATGATTGCGAAAGCCGCTATGACCGGCCAATATGGCAAATTATCCGGTA
>JAVBOF010000055.1:0-17951 GCA_031550915.1 Eubacteriales bacterium
GACATGCCAAAGGAAATCCTTTGGCACAGGCCCCTCCCTTCGGATAGCTTGGAAAGGCTTTTGAAAATCAGTGAATTCAAGAAAATGTATGATGAGGATGCACTGAAACAGGATGATTTCCTTAAATTCGGGTGTGTCAACAAGATATTGTCACACTTCCTTGAAAGCGGCTGGGCGCAGTTGGAAGCGTTTATGGCGACCACGCCTTCCGGCCATTGGACTTGATTCTCCTTTTGGGTGTGCGTTGTTAATAACGATATTGGGATGTATGCCCCGCCCAGAAATATTTATGTACATATCAAAAAAGGCTTTGGGGTAGGATTGAAGTAGGTGTAAAAAAGATCGTCAACCCTACTCCAACGCCAGCTACTGGCTTCATCGCCCTCCGCAGCAGGAAGTATAATTCTAAAGTTTTGATAGACAGCAATGCTTTGGGTAGAGTTTACAAACGACTATTTAATTATACTCGACTTCTCAGATGTGTTATTTCAGAATTCTCGATTCTTTCCAGCAATTCGCGGAAGGGAACTTACCTATTTTTTCCGATTTCGTTTCCATAATATACGATTAATCGATCAGCGTTGTCAAATCACAATATTCTAAGCCAAGCGACTCTGCGACTCCTTTGTATGTGCACTTTCCACCGTAGCAATTGACACCCTGCAGCAAACCTTTATCCAAAATTACGGCTTTTTCAAATCCATTATTTGCTATCATTTGGCCGAATGCCAAAGTTGTATTTGTAAGTGCCATAGTTGATGTGCGGGAAACCGCCCCCGGCATATTTGCCACGCAATAATGGACTACTCCGTCTATTATAAAAACCGGATTTTCATGGGTCGTTGCATGTGTTGTTTCAACACATCCCCCTTGGTCCACGGCAACATCCACAATTACAGAACCTCTTTTCATCAGTTTCAGATCTTCCTTTAAAATCAGTTTCGGTGCGGCTTTTCCCGGTATCAATACCGCTCCGATAACGAGATCCGCATTGGAAATACTCTTTAGTATATTTGTTCTTGAGCTGTATAGGGTCGTTACATTACCTTGAAACACATCGTCAATATATTCCAGACGCTTTAAGCTAATATCCAGTATTGTAACATTAGACCCCATTCCAAGGGCTATTTTGCACGCATTAGTTCCAACGGTGCCCCCGCCTATAATCGTTACGTTCCCCCGCTCAACGCCTGGCACGCTGGCTAATAATACGCCGCGTCCGCCAAATGGCTTTTCCAGATATTTTGCTCCTTCTTGAACGGATAGTCTTCCGGCTATCTGGCTCATAGGCTGCAAGCACGGTAAATCGCCGCCTTTACCGACTATGGTCTCATATGCCATCGCTTTGACTTTTTTGTCTAGAAGCACATCGGTCAAATCCTTATCCGCCGCCAAATGCAAATATGTATAAAGAATCAGTCCTTCCCGCATAAACTGGTATTCCTGTTTGATCGGTTCTTTAACTTTAATTATCATTTCAGCTTCGTTCCATACTGGTCCGGCATACATCGCGATCGTTGCGCCTGCTGATACGTATTCATCATCCGAAAAGCCTGAACCTTCGCCAGCATTGGTCTCAACGATAACTTCATGACCCATGGAAATATAAGAACTTACACAATCCGGCGTTAGGCCTACCCTGTACTCATGATTTTTAATCTCTTTAACAAGACCGATTTTCATAATGATACCTCGCGATAAGAAAGATAATACAACATTAATGTATTAGTATTATTGTGTCAAGCATCCGCGATTATAATTATATAATTAAAATGTTGGTAAAAAATCGATCCATTATTAATGCTTTTTTATCATTGCGACTAAATCATCCGTATCTGAAGAGATTAAGGATGTTTTTTGGTCAAAGGTTTTTAAAAAGAGCTGCTTGAAAATACTTATATCAATATGTGTTTGTCAATACATCGTAAATATGATTTAATTATCTGGTTAAAAATAAAATATAGATTGTTTATTAAAATAGATTAATATATTAGGTTTATTAGTATATTATGAAAGTGAGCTGAGTCGTTGTGCTTGTTTCACCGAAAACGATACTTCAGGACGCCAAAACCCGTAAATATGCTATTGGCGCATATAATTTCTATAATCTTGATACACTCTTTGCGGTGATCAAGGCTGCAGAAGAGGAAAAATCTCCTGCTATCCTGCAATTATATACATCTGATTATACAGGACAGGGCTGTTCGGTCATAGTTGCCGCAGCTTTAGAAGCGATAAAGAAGTCTCCCGTTCCGCTCGCGCTGCATCTGGACCACTGCAAATCATATGATTTGATTGTAAAAGCTATTGTCAGCGGATTCAATTCAGTAATGATTGATGCTTCCAGCCTTCCGCTAGATGAGAACATAGCTCTAACGTCCAAGGTTGTAGAGCTGGCTCATAACGCTGATGTTTATACGGAAGCTGAACTAGGCCCAATTATGCGGATGGATGAGCTTTCGGATGCTACGTATCAGGATAAGCTTGCAGATATCGAAGAGAGCTATGAGCTCGTCATAAAATCCGGCGTGGATTCTTTTGCGCCGGCTATAGGAACTGCCCACGGCATATATAAATCTGAGCCAAAAATTGATTTTGTGCGGCTGCAGGGGATCGTGGATAGGGTTTCGGTTCCGCTGGTTTTGCACGGAGGTTCCGGGATCCCTGATTATATGATCAAAAAGGCTATTTCTATAGGTATCCTAAAAATCAATTGCGGTACGATGCTAAAACATACATGGTCTAAAACGATGAAAAAAGAACTGGATCAAGGACAGCTCGAAATCCGAAAGATGATACCGGTAGCGCGTGAAGCGGTCAAGGAAGTCGCAAAGATTCAAATGCGTTTATTCGGCTCAAGCAACAAGGCATAAGTCTTTCATACTTTCAGGCGTATGAAAGGAGCGTATAAATGAATAGAAACCTGTCAGATCCAGATACCCTATCATAGCAATTATTGGCACACAGTTTCCATATGCCTTCGCATTGGGTACGATATATTTAATTAGCTGAAGAACTTAGCGTTCGTCCAATCGAACGATATGCCGATACATTCACCTTCGAAGTGTATATTACCTGCCTTCGCCCGTGCAATAAAGATATCCTTCATGCTCGCTGCCTTAAGATGCAAGTATATATCTGAGCCAATATTTTCAATGTCTGAGATCACAGCCGGAAGCGTGCCATTTTCCATAGCCTTGCTTATCTCAATATGCTCAGGCCGTATACCTATAATAACCGGCTTACCCACAGCACGGCCTTTCATCAGATCATCTGAAACGCTTTCCGGCACCAAAAGACGATCCATACCGATATAGCAACAAAGCCCACCATTTTCAAGCGCAAACATACATTCAAGAAAATTCATCTTGGGATTACCAACAAAACCTGCCACAAACATGTTAGTTGGGTTGTTATATATGTTGCTTGGCGTATCCGCCTGTTGCATTATTCCCTTATCCATTACAACAATCTTTGTTGCCATTGTCATGGCTTCAACTTGGTCATGTGTAACGTATATAAACGTTGTGCCGAGTTGCTTATGCAAGATTCTTAAATCTGAGCGCATCTGCACGCGAAGTGCAGCATCCAAGTTGGAAAGCGGTTCATCAAAAAGAAATACCTTAGGCCTGCGAACGATCGCCCTGCCAAGCGCAACCCTCTGCCTTTCTCCGCCGGATAGTGCATGTGGCTTGCGTTTTAGAAATCCAACCAGGCCAAGCATCTCTGCCGTCTCCTCGACCTGCAATTTTATTTGTGCTTTTGGCATTTTGCGCATTTTTAAGCCAAAGCCGATATTATCATATACGCTCATATGCGGATACAGAGCGTAATCCTGGAATACCATCGCCATATCCCTGTCCTTCGCGGGTGTATCGTTAAGCAATGTCTCATCCATAAATATTTCGCCCGCACTTATCTCTTCAAGTCCAGCAATCATTCTCAACGTTGTTGTCTTACCGCAGCCGGAAGGTCCTACGAACACTGCAAATTCGCCATCCGCGATTGTTATGGTCAAATCCTTTACCGCCTCTACCGCGCCATAGTTTTTGCTTAGGTTCTTTATTGTAAGTTCAGGCATAGATACCTCCAGACTAATCACAATCACAAGCATATGCTAAATAAAATTTTATTTGTTCAGACCAAGACTATAGATGGCGATCCCGTGATGACAAATTGTTAGTTCATCTCTTTTAAGAATATGCCGGTTTTATTGGCGATCCTCTTCGCCGCTTCTTCGGCTGTTATCCTCTCATAAAAATAATCCTCGATTATATCGTATCCAATACTGTAATAGGGCTTAGATATATAAAACCCATTAGAATCACCGACGAATTCGACCGCTTCTGCGACACCTGCCGCAACATCAACATCCGCACCCAAAGCTTCCGCTTTTTTGAAGCTCTTTTCAACCGATTGAGCAAAAATTTGGCGATTAAGCGAAAAATCATCTATGTTGGAAACCTGTGAACTCGGGCTTAAAAGAAATTTTACAAATTCCCATGCTGTTCTCCGGTTTTTGCTGCCGGCATTAATCCCCATCAAAGCTGACGGCCAGAAATCGGAATTCCTTTCGCCCTCCTCATAATCCGAAACCATAGGATAAGATCTTTCAATATTGCCATATATTTCGACCGGCTGGGAACTGAGAATAGTCGCGTTTGAAGGCCAAGCATAACTACAGCAATACAGTGCGGGGTATTCTACGGTTATCGGATCACCGGCGGATTCCTGTATATATGCCGCTTCTTCATGCGGTTCGCTTGCATCTGCACACAGCCCGTCATCCTGCCATTTCTTACACTCCTTCAAAAGGGCTATGATTTCCGGGTTATTAAGGCTCTGAGTACGGTTCTGCAAATCTACATATTTATTGAAAACGGCGTTGTACCTATTCATAAATATATTGATGCCGGTATCGTCAAAAACCTTACTTTTTTTCGGCAGATCTTTTGTTTTTTCAAAGAATTCCCGCCATGTCAAACGCTCGCTTCCAAATTCCGGTACTTCGCTCAGAGGGTATAGTCTTTCTACAGAAAACCCAAGCGGCACCGAATATTGTTTGCCACCGTCACTTGTTCCTGTGAGTAGCTTTTTGAAAACAATATTATCCGAAAAATCCTTATCTTCCTCTATCCATGACGAAACGTCGCACAGATGGCCGTTATTGCCAAATACATATTCATCTATTCCCTGAATGTGATAAATGTCTGCTCCGATCCCTGCCATCAGTTCCGTCTTCATCTTTTCTACATATATTTCCTCTATCTTGTATTGCTCAGCATAATCCCCAGTTTCGAACGACCTATATAATATTTCCTTGTCTAAATAGTTTTTTATATTTACCTTGACCCCGGTCATATCTTCAAACCTATCCGCTGCAACCCTATAAAATAAATCATCACGTTCAAATAGCGCAACCGCTATTTCATTCGCTCCATCGCTTGCAGGCAATGTCCCGTTGTCTATTTTTGACGTTCCCGAACAGGCCGCCAACAGAAGCATAATCACGAATGAAAGCGCGGTCAATTTTGTAGCCTTCATACTAAGCTCTCCTTTTTTGGCTTTTGGCAAAGGTTTGCCAATCCTTGTTGCCTGTTAGCGTGTTTTACTCCGTCTCTTGATAAATCTTTACCCTGCCACCCACAAGTGTTTTATCCGTCCGGGTAACGATCCAGTCATTCTTCGATATACCTGTCGATGATATGTACGCGTGCTCATCATCGCGGTCCAGAATAGTTACCGATTTCTTTCTCACGATGTTTTCATCTCCAAGCGGGCCTTCCTTTTTACTCACTATGAATATATCATAAGTCTGCCAGGGACCCGGACTGCTATCGTTTGCTTCCAACGCCGCAATCGGGATCAAACTAGCGTACTCATACGTGGTCTTGTGAAATTCTATGCTTGCCATTTCACCGTTCACTATTGTTGCGTCTTCAACCAACGCCTTTATCTGCACGGTTCCGTCGTCCTGCGGTTTATAATATTCAATAACGCCCTCCATGGTAGTCTTCTGTGTCCCGCGTCTGACCTTTACCGTATCGTTTATATTCATCCAATTCGCTACATCCGGGGCTACATTGCATACTGCCATGTAGCCTTTGCTTGCGTTCGTTATACGCATCAGCGGCGTGGATCTGTCTACCATCATTCCATTTCTCGCATTCAACTCCACAACCATGCCTCCAAACGGCGTCTTTATCTCCTTGCAGGCTTCAATCCTCGCTTCCATTGTCTTAATGTGCCGCTCAGAATCCGCTACGTCCATTGTGTAAAGACGTTTCGCGTCCTTTCCGGAAATATACCGTTTTTGCGATAACAGTCTCTCATGCTCTGTTTTCATATCCTTAAGTTGCTCTTCCAGCAAAGATGTATCAAGCTTGATAACCGGCGAACCGTTTACATAATACATATTCTCCTCAACCAAAACCTCCTTAACCGGCAACGTTTCCGGCGCGTATATATTTTCGATACGAACCGGCATAATAAAGCCGTCCGCGCTGTACTTCTTATCTAGGTTCCCCTCTATAAGCTTTGTCACATGCACCGTCGGTATACTCATATCATATATCGTTCTAGAAAAAAATGTAAGCAAAGCTGCAATAATTATGAACACTATAGTTATCTTCAGAGCCGGGCGCATCTTTCTTTTGTTGTTCGATTCCATCGGAAAACCCTCCAGGTTTCTTTATGTAATAAGTAAAAGGTAATAAGTTATAAATAACGGTATATAGCAACGAATTTTGTCTGCCTTTACCGCTTACTCATACAATTAAGCTTGCGGTTTGTAAAAGGTCTTTCATTACTGGAATCTTTGCTATGTCGTAACTATTACCTATTGCTTATTAAATATTAATTCACTTAATCCCGCTTAACCGGATCCCCTCCATAAGCTCTTTTTCTCCGTTGGCGAAAACGAGCAATATGGGTATCATATATATAACACTAGCGGCAAACGCAACGCCGATCGCTTGCGAATTGATCTGAAAGAAATACAGCGAAAGAGGAAGCTTGGACTTATCCGAAAGAAATATCAAAGGCTGCTCTATCATGTTCCAATTATCGATAAAGCAAAGGATAATAAGCGCGACTATGCTTGTTTTGCACATCGGGGCGGCAACATGGAAAAACGTCTGCCAAAGCCCTGCACCGTCAGATTTAGCGGCGTCAAAAAACGTTTTTGGTATCTGCTCCATATGCTGGCGCAGCAAAAACACACCAAAGGTTGAAAATATTCCCGGCAAAATTATGCTCCAACGGTTATCCAAGAGCCCCAGCGTGTTTGCCGTAAGGTATGCGGGGACTAGCGTCACCTGGAAAGGCAAAAGCATAACGATTATATAAGCAAAGAAAAGCCATTCTTTATATTTGCTTTTAATAACTGTAAAGAAATACGCTGCCAATATGCTTACAATGACCTGGCCTATCACTATAGGAACTGTGAGTAAAATCGAATTCCAAAAATAATCCCAATAACGGTAGTTGTGCACCAACACGCTATTGTACTGTTCCATCGTTGCCTGAGCCGGTATAAGCTTCAACGCTTTATCCGTAATCGACGAGTCTATATACTGCTTTACCTGCCAGCCAGGCATAAAGCTATCCAGCACGGTTATTACCATAGGAAAAACCATGATCAAAAGCAGCACGGCAAGAATAGCGTATATTAAAGACCGTTTTATTCTTTTTTTGATTTTATACTTTTTCATGCTACTACCTTCGGTCAAAATGGCAAGCAATCATATTTATTTTAATAAACTGTCAATTTTTCAGTTTTCTCTCGGTTCTTCGGTTGATCATAAACATAATGAACAAAAAAGCTATCAGGACTATGGCTATGATAAAAGCTCCGGCTGTCAGCATAGAGTAATCACCGCGCGTATACATATTGTTCATATAGTGCTGCAACATATACATGCTTTCATGCGGATATGGGCCAGCAATGAGGTATATTTCCCGGAACACCTTAAAGCAGTTGACTACAGAAAGCACCAGCACAAAAAATATCGTTGGCCTAAGGCATGGCAACGTGATATGTAAAAAGCGCTTAGTTATGCCCGCTCCATCCATCGAAGCAGATTCATAATAGCTCGGCGGTATTTCACTAAGCCCGGCAAGATATAGTATCATCATATAGCCGAGATTTTTCCATAGAAAGATAAACGCAAGGGCCGCTAGCGACCAATTGCTGTTGAGTATATCCACATCCCCAATGCCAATGAGCGAGAGAACACCATTGGCCGTTCCGTCAGGTGATAGCAAAATCGACCAAAACAGCGCGATGGATGCCACCGGTACGACCATTGGAGATATATAAGAAAGCTTGAACAGCTTGCTTTTTTCGCCAAGCGCTTTTACTGCGTTCGCTACCAGAAGCGGAATTATAATGTTCAAAGGTACACATATAGCGAGAAATTTTATTGTGTTAATAAAAGCAAGTCGGAAAGCCTCATTTTTTAATGTTTTGCCAAAGTTTAAGAAGCTGAAAGCGCCGCCATTGGAAAGCGCGTAAGAAAGGCTGCCAATAAACGGAATGAGAAAGAAGATAAGAAAACCTATTATACTTGGGACTATGAAGACATATATAGCCTTTTTGCGCATGTCCACCACCTTGCGGGTGTAACTTTGTATAATCTTTATATAGATAATTATAATAGCTGTAACATTTTATTTCAATCGAAAATTCTAAATATTGCCAGAAGTTGCTCGCTAAGGCAGCAATATAAGTAAAAGCCCGGTATTCGGGCCTTTTACTTATGTACATTTTACTGATATTGATCATGTAATGTATTGTGTAGATGTGGTCGATCCGCCTTTCCCGGTCCAATTGGTATGAAAAAACTCTCCATTTGCCTTGTCAACGCGCTCATATGTATGGGCGCCAAAGTAATCGCGTTGTGCCTGCAGCAGATTAGCCGGAAGGTTCCCGCACCGGAAGCCATCATAATATGCAAGTGCGCTGGAAAAACCGGGGGCCGGTAAGCCGTAAAGCGCTGATTGGGAAACTATCTTCCGCCAGCCCGTTTGTATGGCGCCCATCTTCGATACGAAGTATTCATCCAAAAGCAATGAACCTAGGTTTGGATCCCTGAAATACGCTTCGTTTATTTTATCGAGAAACGCGGACCGGATTATGCAGCCTCCTCGCCAAAGCAAGGCAATACTGCCGTAATCCAGCTTCCATCCGTATGTTTTTGCAGCGGCATTCAGCAGATCAAAGCCCTGTGCGTAGGATACTATTTTTGAAGCAAACAGCGCGTCCCTGATATCATCGATGGAGATATCCATTTTCACCGCGGCACCGGTATCCTGCCCCTTCAGTATATTTGCAGCTTGCAGCCTTTGGTTTTTCATTGCGGAAAGGCATCTCGCGAAAACCGCTTCGCCTATCAATGTAAGAGGAACGCCTTCTTCAGCTGCTGCAACGACCGCCCATTTACCCGTGCCCTTTTGTCCCGCTACATCGAGTATTTTGTCTACTACCGGCTTTCCATCGGTATCTTGATAACCCAGTATATCCGCCGTTATTTCGATGAGGTAGCTGTCAAGATCACCCTTGTTCCATTCACGGAACACTTGTTCCATCTGTTTTGACGTCATTCCCAGCCCATCACGCATTATATGGTAGGCTTCGCATATCAACTGCATATCGCCATATTCTATACCGTTATGTACCATCTTTACAAAATGACCGGCGCCATCCGCCCCAATCCAACTGCAGCAGGCCGTATTATTGACCTTTGCCGCTATCTTCGTAAATATCGGTTCTATATGACGCCAAGCTGCGAAAGTACCGCCGGGCATAAGGCTGGGGCCGTTCAAAGCGCCTTCTTCTCCGCCGGAAACCCCTGAGGCCACAAAAAACATGCCTTTGTCCTCTACATACTTTGTACGCCTGATGGAATCCTGAAAATGGGAGTTTCCACCGTCAATTATGATATCTCCTGCGCTTAAAAACGGGATCAAAGCATCTATCATATCGTCCACTGCCTGGCCGGATTTTATCATCAGCACGATTATCCGCGGGCTTTTTAAGCTTTCAACAAATTCACCCATGCTGTAGGTTCCTACTATTTGCAGGCCTTTTCCCCTGCCTTCTTTAAAGCGTTTAACTTTGTTTGTATCCCGGTTGAACACAGCAACGGTGAAATCCTTATCCGCCATATTAAGCACCAGGTTTTCGCCCATTACAGCTAAACCGATAAGACCAATATCCGCTTTCATATCAATAACCTTTCCGATAAAGCAATTTGCACTCCGACTAAAGTAGTTTTCCTAATTGCTCTCTCTGATCCATCGAAAGGAGATAAGAGAGCGGAACGTCAAAAACTGATTTTGCTCCGCGTATGCCTTCCTTTGCCATTTTTACGGCTGCGCGGGCGTAAGCGACCAACACAGAAGCCGTAAATTCGGGGTTTGAATCTAGTCTTAGCGAGAATTCTACTACCTGCGAGTTTCCGCCAGTCTTTCCGCTCCTGATAACGAATCCCCCATGGGGCATTTTTGAGTGCTTCTCCTTTAGCTCTTCCAGCGATATGAAATTGACGACCGTGTCATACTCATCAAAATAGTTTGGCATTGTTTTGATGTCCTGTTCTATCTTGCCTTTATCCGCATCCGGCTTTGCAACAACAAAGCATTCTCTTAAATGCTTTTCTCTGGTGCCAAGCTGCGGATTGGTCCCACCACGTACGGCAGCGATCGCGCTCTCGACGGGCACGGTGTACTGGATGGCGTCAAGCACTCCTTCCACCCGCCTTATGGCGTCGGAATGGCCCTGCGAAACTCCCCTGCCCCAAAAAGTATAGCTCTCCCCTTCCGGCAAAACCGCAAGGGTCATAAGCCTGTGCATAGAAAACAATCCCGGATCCCACCCGACGGATATAATCGAAACCGTATCTTTAGCGGCAGCATCGATCTTCTCAAAATATTCCGGTATCTTTGCGTGCGTATCAAAACTGTCCACCGTATTAAAATCCTTGGCGAACAAAGGCCCCTGCTCCGGCAAGTCCTTTGCAGAACCGCCGCAAAGGATCATAACGTCAATATCGTTTTTATATTTTATTGCGTCGTCTATATGCGCAATTTTCACTCCCTGCGTTTCGGTCTTAACGTCCAGCGGATTCCTTCGTGTAAACACAGCAGCTAAATCCATATCTTTGCTTGCTTTGACAGCAAGTTCAACTCCCCTGCCCACATTTCCATAGCCAACAATACCAACCCTAATCATTTCCATAGTCTTCTCCTAATATAATATAAGTCTATTTAATTTTACTATAATGTCAGCTTTACAACAATTATCTAATTGCAGAAACGCCTACTTTTTACTTTAACGTTTTTGCCTGTTTCCCGTAACCCCTCTGTTAACGAGCTTTCCGGCACCACGTATTTGTTTTTTTGACCAAATGATCACCAAAAAGCGAATATGTTTTTGGCATAAAAAAGCAGCCTGCAAATTTAATTGCAAGCCGCTGCTTTTTGAATACATATTTATATAAACGAATCGGAATCCTCAAAAAACCCGGCTTCTCCGTCCTTATCTATACCATAAAACCCTATCATATGGTTCCTCAGCCTCTTAATTGCCTCTGTTTCATTCCTCTCCATCAACGCGTCCATAATTCGGTAATGATCCTGGATATCCGGCAAACTAGTAGAGGGGTTTTCGTCGATCTTCATCATCAAGAAAAAATGCACTTTCAGCACAAGGCTTTTTTGAATATTCAAAAGGTATTTGTTCAAGCCGATTTTGCTGAGTTCTATATGGAATGCCAAATCTCTTTTTATCCTTTCGTTGACATCTCCGCTTTTTTCTGCTTCTACGCACTCATCGATTATTTTGCGCAGTCGGATAAAATCAGCATTACTGCCATTCCGTATAGCAAGCCTTACGGCTAAAGAATCCAATGATATTCTGACGGTCGCCAGCTGGACTATATCTTCATCATTAAAAGTGGCGACCTCCGAAAACCTTCTTGGGTGGATTACGACCAAACCCTCGTTTGAAAGGCGGCGCAGGGCTTCACGTACGGGTGTACGGCTTATCCCCAGTTGCTCCACTATGCTGGCTTCCGGTATTTTTTGCCCGCTTTTTATCTGAAGGGACAAAATCATATCGCGAATATATCTATAAACATGTGGAGCTAAGTCGCCAGCGTCATTTTTTACTTCTATCCTTGTCTTTGATTCTTTTTCCATTTATCTTTCGCCCCTCTGAGCGAATCCACCTCCTGTTCAAAGATATGTTCCTAATTGATTTTAATTATTGTTAACATGATATCATAAGATACAAATAATGTCTAGAAAAAAGTATACATTAAAAATAAATTGAATTTCTAAAATATGTATTGACAACAATTTATATAAATAGTATACTATTTTTCAACATAGTATTATCGATTCCAAGCATACAATTTAATATAAGGAGGATCAACCATGTCGATTGGATGTTTCAGTTTCAACATGCCTGTTCGAATTGAATTTGGCGAAGGCGTCATCAACAAAGCCGCCGATGAAATCATTGCCCTCGGATGTGCCCGGCCGCTTATCGTGACGGACAAAGGCGTTATTAACGCTGGTATTCTCGCGCCGATAATTAAATCTTTGGAAAGCAAATCTCTTCCTATAGTAATATATGATGAAGTTGTCGGCAATCCCACTGATACAAATGTTGCGGATGGTATAAATGCGTACAAATCCGGCGATTGCGATTCGCTCATAGCTGTCGGCGGAGGCAGTTCTATGGATGCCGCAAAGGCTATCGGCTTAGTTATGCTAAACGGAGGCAACATCAGGGAATACGATCAGGATAACGGCAAAACACGGCCCGGCCCTAAAGGTATCCCTCCGATGATAACAGTACCTACTACTGCAGGTACCGGAAGCGAAGTCACTCCGTTTGCAGTCATCACCGATACGTCCAGGCATTGGAAAATGAGTATCACGCCCGGTTTTGCAAAGGTAGCTTTGATCGATCCGCTTATGACTACCAGCATGCCTTCATCTCTGGCTGCCGCGACCGGTATGGATGCGCTGACCCATGCTATTGAAGCTTATATGACCAAAAAGACAAACATTATGGCAGATTTCATCAATCTTTATGCCATAGAAATGATTTCAAAATACCTGAGAAGGTCAGTAGCCAACGGGCACGACGTCGAAGCCCGTGCATATGTTTTACTCGGCAATTCGCTTGCGGGAGTCGGTTTCCAGCAGGTTGGCCTTGGCTCAGTCCATGCCCTGGCCCATATGTTGGGCGGACAGCTGAACGTTCCCCACGGCGTAGGCAACGCGATGTTACTGCCATATGTTATGGAATTTAATATGATAGCCCGTACGGAAAGGCTTGCGGATATCGCTATTGCTATGGGCGAGTCAATCGATGGATTATCCGCACGGGACGCTGCCTTAAAAGCGATAGAGGCCGTCAAGCACCTCTCCTCCGATATAGGAATACCGCGTATTCGCGACGTTGGATGTAAGGAAGAAGATCTTGCACACTATGCCGAACTCGCGATGAGTGACGGAAACACTCTCAACAATCCAAGGATAACCAGCAAAGAAGCTTACCACGCTATATACAAAAAAGCATATTGATTTGTTTTACTAGCTTAACCAAAGCTAAAAAAATAAGGGAGGAATCAAAAAAGATGAACAAGAAAGTAATTATTTCTTTGATCGTCGCATTAACAATGGTATTGTCACTTGGTCTCGCTGCATGCTCGCAGCCTGCCGCGCAGGCTTCCGAGGCGCCTGTATCCCAGGCCCCGGCTTCCGAAGCAGCTCCTGCTTCCGAAGAAGCGCCTGCTTCTGAGGCTCCCGCGTCTGATGCAGCCCCGGCCTCCGATGCCGCTAAAACTGCAAAAGATCCAAAAGACATGGTTTTTGGCGCAGTACACATGTCCCTCGGAAACCCACACTTCGTACTTTGGAGTGAAGGCCTTCATGAAGTTATCGATGCCAAAGGCGGCAAGTTGATTGAAGCTGATTCCCAGTTCGACGCGAACAAACAACTTACCCAGGTTGAAGATATGATACAGCAGAAATGTGATGTCATATTGATAAGCCCAGTAGACAGCAAAGGCATTAAACCCGCTCTGGAAGCATGCCAAAAGGCCGGCATCCCTGTAATAATCATGGACGTTGAAGCCGCTGACGAAGACCTTGTAACAAGCACTGTTGCAACGGATAATGTTAGCGCTGGCAAGCTGCTTGCAGAAGCCATGCTCAAAGAAGTTGGCGATAAAGGCGCTTCCATTGGTGTTATAGACCTTTCTATCTCCGACACGGTGAGGAGAAGGACAGAAGGCTTCGAATCTGTTATGAAGGATCATCCGGAAATCAAGGTCGTCCAAAGGCAGGATGCAGACCCGACAGTTGAAGCCGCTCTTCCGGTAATGGAAAACTATCTGCAGTCCAACCCCGAAATCACACAGATGTTCTGCATCAATGATATGCAGGCATTAGGAGCACTTTCCGCATGCGAAGGCGCAAAACGCACCGATATCAAGATATATGGAATAGACGGATCCCAGGATGCCATGAAGAAGATCAAGGAAGGCAAACTGATGGGCACATCCGCTCAGTTCCCCAAGAAGATGGGCACTATAGCTGCTGATTACTGCTACAAGATCGCAAACGGCGAATCGGTAGAAAAGAAAACTTTGGTTCCATCCGAATGGATAAACAAGGACAATGTTGACCAGTTTCTGAAATAGTATAATATTTGGCATTCATTAGTTATATCTGGGGCAGGGCGTTCCTGCCCCGGTATAACGGAGTAAGACCAGGTCTATGGTGTAAGAACACTCTTTAAGATTTATACGGAGTGATATCAATGGGTAACGAAGTTTTATTGGAAATGAAGAATATCTGCAAATCCTTTTTCTCGGTAAAGGCTTTAGAGAACGTCAATCTCGAAGTCCGTTACGGAGAGGTCCATGCACTTCTGGGAGAGAACGGCGCAGGTAAGTCTACCTTAATTAAAATTCTTGGCGGTATCTATGTTGCGGATCAGGGTGATGTTATCATCGATGGTAAACAAATAGACACCAGCAACGTCAACCTTGCTTCCAAGGCAGGTATCAGCGTTGTACACCAGGAATTATGCCTTTCACCGAATATATCGGTTGCTGCAAATATCTTTCTTGGACGTGAATTGCGCAAAGGCAGGTTTTTTCAGGATACAAAGCGCGTTAACAAGGAAGCACAGCAAATACTCGATAATTATGGATTAAACTTGAAAGCGGAAGAATCAATAAGAAGGCTAACAGTTGCACAGCAACAAATGGTTGAGATCGCAAAGGCTATGTCTGTAGAATCCAAGATACTGGTTTTGGACGAACCGACCTCCTCTCTAACAGAAAGAGAAGTCGTGAAGCTTTTTGAGGCCATCGAAGTGCTCAAAAAAAGAGGTATAGCTATAATATATATTTCCCACAGGTTGGATGAGCTTAAAAAGATCGCCGACAGGGTGACTATACTCAGGGATGGACGTTACATAGAAACATGCGTTATGAAGGACGTAACAACGGATTATCTTATCAGTAAAATGGTCGGCAGAGAGCTGACTGAGATGTATTCAAAGCCGAATATCGAATTGGGCGACCCAATATTACAGGTCAATAATATCAATGCGGGGAATAAGGTCAAAAACGCTTCATTTGAGCTTAAACAAGGCGAAATACTCGGATTCTACGGGCTTGTTGGCTCCGGGCGTACGGAATTAATGGAAACCATTTTTGGGCTAAGAAAAAAAGATTCCGGCTCTGTTTTGATAGAGGGCAAAGAAGTGGAAATTTCGAATGCCCAGGAAGCTATTAACAAAGGCATCGCACTGGTGCCTGAAGACCGTAAACTGCAGGGAGCTATTCTAGGGCAAGGCGTCGACTATAATATCACCCTTGTCGTCCTAAAGAATTTCATAAAAGGTATAAGCATCAACCGTAAGAAAGAGAACGCAATAATAAGTGATTATATTAAAAAGCTCGATGTAAAAGCAGCTTCACAAAAGCAGCTTGTGCGTACTTTGAGCGGCGGCAACCAGCAAAAAGTAATACTGGCGAAATGGCTGGCTTCAAACCCCAGGATATTGATACTGGATGAACCTACAAGGGGCATCGATGTCGGAGCAAAAAAGGAGATATATAAAATAATGTCAGACCTTGTTAAAGAGGGGGTTAGCATTATAATGGTATCTTCCGAATTGCCAGAAATAATCTATATGAGCAATAGGGTAATCGTTATGAAAGAAAGCGAAATAGTCGGCGAGATCTTTAACGGCGAAATGACCGAAGAAGCAATTTTGCATAAGGCGGCGGGAGGAAAAAACAATGCAGGTTAATACATCGGGTTTTAGAAATAGCAGGAATCCTGTTATAAAGTTTTTGGCCGATAATATCGGCATGCTGGCTGGATTGATAGCCATGTGCATCATCTTTGCCATCTGTAATCCACTATTCTTTTCTCCTGGGAATTTCATAAATGTTTTAAGGCAGATCTCCATAAACGCGATCGTGGCCTTTGGCATGACCTACGCAATACTTATCAGCGGCATAGACCTTTCCGTCGGCGCTATCATGGCGGTATCGGGCTGTCTTACCGTACTTTTAGTAGTCGGCGGAATACCCATACCAATCGCTATCATCGCCGGCCTCGTTATAGGTTCTATCATGGGCTGCATCAACGGCGTGATAACAGCCAAAGGCCAGATGCCGGCATTTATCGTGACCTTGGCAATGATGACCATCGGGCGCGGAACAGCGTATTTGATGACAGGTGGTAAACCGACGAGGATAGACGTTGATGCTTTCACCGAGATTGGAAACGGGTATCTTGGCCCGATTCCGATACCGGTCATAATAATGATTGTTTGCCTTCTAATAATGACCCTGATATTGAACTATTCGATATTCGGCAAACACGTTTATGCGATAGGCGGGAACAGGGAGGCTGCGAGGTTCTCCGGAATTAAGATAGACAAGATCGAAATCATAATATACACGCTTAGCGGCTTGATGGCTGCAGTTGCGGGCGTAATAGTAGCGGCAAGGCTTTCTTCCGCCCAGCCAACTGCTGGAGAAGGTCAAGAGCTGGACGCTATCGCCGCCGTTGTATTGGGGGGAACCAGTTTTTCTGGCGGGTACGGAAAGATGGGCGGTACGATCATCGGGGCACTTATCATAGGCGTCCTGAGCAACGGATTGAATATGTTGCACGTTAACCCTTTTTGGCAGCCGGTTGTCAAAGGCATCGTCATAATAATTGCTGTATTCTTTGATACACTTAAAAAACGAAACGCGAAATAAACTTTAACTATAAAATTTGCCATAATTTGGAGGAAGTAAAAAATGTACACTTGCGCTTATTGTAAAAAACAGGCCTGCATGATCCCCGACAAGGATGAAATGCCCACCAACTGCCCGTGTCTGGATGATGAATTCGTTTCAGAAAGCCGCGAACTATATAGCGGTGAGGATATGACACTGGCGTTGAAATCCTGCAAAACAGAATTTGAAGGGTATTGTCGACGTACGAGAATAGAGGAAATGCTGGAATTCTGTACTAATATGGGTTTCAAAAAAGTCGGTCTTGCTCATTGCGTAGGCTTTATAAAGGAAGCCGAACTCACATCAAAAATCTTTAGGGCCAACGGATTTGAAATGGTCTCAATCTGCTGTAAAGGCGGTACGACCGCCAAAGAGGAAATGGGTATGCAGCAATGGCAATTGAACAAAAAGTATGAGGGTATGTGTAACCCGATCGGTCAGGCCCTGGCATTAGAAAAGGAAGGCTGCGAGCTCGCGATAGTCATGGGGCTGTGCGTCGGACACGATACACTGTTTATTAAGCACTGCAATCTTCCTGTCACCGATCTGGTAGTAAAAGACAGGGTAACCGGCCACAATCCTGTGGCGGCGCTCTATCTTTCCGAAGGTTATTATAAGCGC
>JAVBOF010000003.1:0-11805 GCA_031550915.1 Eubacteriales bacterium
GCTTTTGTCGCAGGCATAAGCATCCAGCAAGGCGGTGTCATCAAAAACATTTTCGCTGCCGAAAATATCGGTAAGCGCTTTCTTTTTACCGTCCACAAACATGCCTCCTAAATATATTTTTTTGAACCGGTATCTTAAACACAAAATACCGGCGTCTAAATGTTCATTAATAAAAAAATAAGGTAAATTAAAAAAGCTTTGCAGGCCATTAAAAATGGTTTCCTAACATTTAGTATAACAAATAAATCACAATAGTCAACATTTTTTGAACACGTTCACTTTTTTAATAGCAAAAAATATTTGTGTTATTAATATATAGGTATATAATAGGAATAAAGTTTTATTCAAGGGGCAAATAGATATAAAAGTAAAGTTAAAAAAATCCGAAAAAACCCGGGCTATCATTCTGCAGACGGGGCTGGATCTTATGCGCAAAAAGGGCTACAGCAGGGTAACCATCAGGGAGATTTGCAAAGCGGCAGGCGTTTCGATAGGAACATTCTATGTTTATTTTGCAAATAAGAGCGATCTGTTTCAGGATATACATAAGGAATCCGACACCTTTTTTAGGGAAACGGTGGCAAAAGAGCTTGAAAGCGGATCTGCTGAACAAAAGATAATGAATTACGTCGGGCATTATGCCCGTCTAAACATCAGGACCGGCGAAACGGACATGAAGATTTTGTATACCACGGAAAACACGTGGTTTTCCAGACACCGCCCGATGCAGCAGGTTTTGGTCGAAATAGTGCAGAAGGGCCAGGAAAATGGAGAACTATGCTCCGATATGACTTCGCAGGAAATTGTCGATATGATATTTGTTTTTATGCGCGGCTGCTGTTATGACTGGTGCATGAAAAAAGGCTCCTTTGACCTTGAAAAGAGGATGACGCTTTACCTTGGAAAGCTGATCCAATCCTTAAAGAAATAACGTGAAGGCTCTTCATCACAAAAAGCGCCTTTTTTGTTGCAGATGACAGTAATAATCTTTCAAGCAATGGACGGAGAACGGCAAGAGCGTGTCAAAGAGCTATAACTATAGCTTTTCGGTAACAGAAGCGCGCACGCTGAAAGCGGAGTTCGCTAAAGTCGGTTACGCCTTCTATTAAAGCGGCGACAGGATATAACCATATTACATTGAGCTGGAATGCTGTGGCGGGAGCATATCAATACCAGGTATACGCGAAAGCGCCGAGCGAAAAGGCGTATAAAAAGATAGCCACGGTCACTAAGCTCACATATACCAACAATGGTTTGAAGTTCAACAAAAGCTATTTGTATAAGGTTCGCGCTGTATGCAAAGCGGGCACGGTAACGACTTACGGATCGTATTCCCGGGTGCGCACTGTGAAGGCATTGACCGCGACGCCTTTGAAGGTCATTGCCAAAAAATCCGGAATACGCTCGCTGCGCGTATCATGGGAGAAAATCCACGGCGCGCAGGGATATCAGGTATACCGCATGAGCAAATATTCCGGCGGCTATGACCAGATTCGATTTACAAAGAATAATACATTCAGTAATACGCAGCTGACGAATGGACGGACGTATTATTACAAAGTGCGTTCCTGGCGTATGGATGGAGGCAAGCGCATTTATGGAGCATTCAGCAAAGTGATTAAGGTGCTGGTGAAGTGATGGACTGCTGGGTATGAACTGATGCGGGCATACCACTTGGCCTGTGCGTATCGATGTATAGGAAGTGGCGAGTGCTTAGAGAATCCAATAGTCCAATATCATAGAGCAGCAGGGCGGTTCGCCCTGCTGCTTTTCTGTCGTACCCGTTATCCTCCTGTTCTATTGCTTGTGCATAACGCCAGTTTAACTGGTAGTTTTGAATTTAACCTACCTAGCCATGTATATACGGTATCAATAGTCTTATGGATACAAGGCTATATCAGGCGCTATATTGGCATGTATCCTATCAGAGACGAGTGGAATAATAATTTCCACCTATGCAAATTAGCGTAAACGTAAAAAAGCAAGTTAGGGGCTGTTTCACAGGTTCACTTAATCACCTGTGAACAGTCCCTAAACAAATAGGTCAGTCGCAAAGTTATGTGAAAAGTCCATATCCTACGCTTTTATCGCTTTTGCAAATTCCATACAAAGAAAATTGACGCCTGCTTCAAATTTTTTACTGCTGTCCGCGTAAGACATTAAATTTCGCAGGTTTTCCTGAAGTACGGCAAATGCGAATGAGTGAAAAACAAAGGCGGTCCACTGAAAATCGATTTCTCTGATAACTCCCAAAGAATGCAATCCCTTCAAAACACAAACCCCGTAATCCAACGCATCATGTATCATAACCTTTTCTAGGAGGTTCTGCGCACCAATATTTTCATATTGAAGGGACAGGATAACGCGAGATATTGTCATCATTCTGTAGTGCTCCTCCGAATTCCCAAATGTATAAAACAACATACTCAGCACTTCGGAAAGCGGTTTATACTTCGCTGATTTAATAATATCATTCGGTTTATTTCTATGCTTTGCAAAATTCAATTCAAATTCTTTAAAAATTGTTCTTAGTAAGCTTTCTTTAGAATCAAAAAAATAATAGATGCTTGCCGACTGTACGCCTACTCTTTTCGCAATTGTTCTCATCGTTGTTCTCTCATAACCATTCTGCGCAAAGAGATCTATGGCTGCTGACAATATTTGAGCCTTAGTATCAGTAGCAGTCATAATATCCCCCCTTAAACAAAAATTGTATATGTATATATTATATGAAGGCTTAAATCCGTATATGATTTACAGCGGATATGAGCTTCTTTCGAAAGTTTCGGTATAGTTACCAATCGCCTGGTAGACGCATATATATATACTGTGAGATATTCATACTCACGTTATAATGTCTTTTCGATGTTGTTTTGAAAAGGAGAATTAATTATGAATTGCTCAAATAACTTTATAAATTCGGACAAAAATAAATGTCCGTTAAATGAATTAAAGTGTTTACTGCAAAAGTTGGAAAAGATTCTGCATTGCTGCAGAAAACGCTGCAACTGCAGAAATTGCTGCGAAATATTTATAGAGCTGTACCCAAGCCTTGTAAAGTTCCTTAGGGGAGAGGATTGTTATAATGATGATAAATGTCCCGATAGTGAACTAAGATATTTGCTGCAGAAACTGCAAAAGATATTGAAATGCTGTAAAGACCTCAGCGATTGCAAGGATTTCTGTGAAATGTTTGAAGAATTGTATCCTTGTCTCGTGAAATATTTAAAGGAGCACGGCTGCCCGTGTTACTGCAAAGGTGAAAAGGGAGACAAAGGCGACCTCGGTCCGGAGGGACCCGCCGGTCCGCGGGGTATTCAAGGTGAAATTGGTCTGACTGGACCCGCCGGCCCGCAGGGCATCCAGGGTGAAATTGGTCTGACTGGACCCACCGGCCCGCAGGGCATCCAGGGCGAAATCGGTCCGACTGGACCTGCCGGTCCGCAGGGCATCCAGGGCGAAATAGGTTCGACTGGTCCCGCCGGCCCGCAGGGCATCCAGGGCGAAATTGGTCCGACTGGGCCCGTCGGTCCGCAGGGTATGCAAGGCGAAATTGGTCCGGAGGGACCAGCCGGCCCGCAGGGTATCCAGGGTGAAATTGGTCCTGAGGGGCCCGTCGGTCCGCAGGGCATTCAGGGCGAAATTGGTCCCGCGGGACCTGACGGCCCACAGGGTATGCAAGGCGAAATTGGTCCGGAAGGACCTGCCGGTCCTGAGGGTATCCAGGGTGAAATCGGTCCCGAAGGACCCGCTGGCCCGCAGGGTATCCAGGGTGAAATCGGTCCGGAAGGACCCGCCGGCCCGCAGGGTATCCAGGGTGAAATCGGTCCCGAAGGACCTGCCGGTCAGCAGGGCATCCAGGGTGAAATTGGTCCCGAGGGACCCGCCGGCCCGCAGGGTATCCAGGGTGAAATTGGTCCCGAAGGACCCGCCGGTCCACAGGGCATCCAGGGTGAAATTGGTCCCGAGGGACCCGCCGGTCAGCAGGGCATCCAAGGTGAAATCGGTCCGGAAGGACCCGCCGGTCAGCAGGGCATCCAGGGTGAAATTGGTCCCGAGGGACCCGCCGGTCAGCAGGGCATCCAGGGCGACCCCGGTCCGCAAGGACCCGCCGGCGCTGACTCATCGGGATCTCTTATTCCGTATACAACAGGTTCACAGTTTGCCATCTTTATGGATGCCAACCAGCACCCCCATTCTCTTGGATTCGGTATGCACGGCGAATTGCCACATCCCATTGTGGATGGTATGCTAGACGTCTCCTCCGGCGGTCTCTTAGCGGGGTATCCGTTCTTCACGGCACGTGACAGCGTGATTACCGATATGGGCGTATCAATGATGACAACTGAAGGCGTGGACTTGGGTACTGCATCCGCAAACATGTATATTCAGTTGTTTTCTAAAACAACAACACCTTATTTCATCGAGATTCCAGAAACTAAGGTGACTATGGTTCCCCCTTTGGAAGGTAATGTGCCAAAGGGTGCGATGTTCGAAATGATTGTGAACAATCTAGACATCCCGGTGGCTGCGGGAACCAGGTTAATGCTCATTCTCCACAAGGATGTCGTTCAGGCAGATTCAACAAAGAGCATTGTTGCCATGGTGAGTGGTAGCGTCAATCTCAGAAGTGTCTGATAATTAGAATCAAGACCCCCGCCTTTTTGAGTCGGTACAATGATGGTGAACGATGAAAATCGTTTACCATCATTTTTGTTTAAGGTGAGAGAACGGGAATCTTAAAGGAAGCGATATTACTTTGCTGCCTATATAGATATGATAAACAATTAAATCATAACGCGGGGATTGGTCAAGCAAGACATGTATCCCTGTTTGGTTGATCGCCCGGCTTTATTAAATATCCCCTAAATAACGAACGAATTCTTTTTCCGGCATAGGCTTGGCGAACACGTATCCCTGAACGGTGTCACAGCCCATTTTCCGCAGCTGAAACACCTGTTCGGGCTGTTCTATACCTTCTGCGACCGTCTTCATGTTTAGTGCTTTAGCCATGGACAGGATGCTTCTGACAAGCTCGCGTCCTCTCGCCTCATCATTTCCATATGCAAAAAACAGACGGTCCAGCTTCAATACATCCACCGGTATGGATTTCAGAACATTAAGAGATGAATAACCCGCGCCGAAATCATCAAGTGAACACAGAAAGCCGTGGCGTTTGCAGTCCGTAACAACTGACTGAAATAGTAGCTGGTTGTTAAACACCAGACTTTCCGTGAATTCCAGTTCAATTATCTTATCCTGGATTCCATACTTATCTTTTATCTGTGAATACTGCTGGATGAAATCCGCCTGCATCAATTCCAGCTTTGAAACATTTACCGAAAATACGCATGCGGGCAAATCACCTGAAGAGAAATTCTCGTGATAAAACTGACAGACCTTATCAAAAATATACCGATCCAGCTTGGTAATAAAACCGTTTTTCTCAAAGATTCCAATAAAACGATTTGGCGGCACAATGCCGTGATCCGGTGACACCCACCGGACAAGTGCCTCGGCGCCAGTAACTATGTCGCCGTTTTGTATATCGATCTTTGGCTGGAAGTACAGCTGGAATTCGCCGTTTTCAAGAGCGGTTTCCATTTTGGACATCACTTCCGCTTCCCACAGCTTTTGCTCGCGCATTTCGGTCGAATAAAAACCAAGACGGTTCGCGCTCCCTTCTTCCTTTACTGTTTTGAGGGCAATATTTGCGCGGTCTATCCTGTCGTTTATCGACAAATCGCTGTCATTTTCGTCGGCAATGAATACACCACAGTACAGCTCCACACGGTAGCCGTAATAGAGGGTTTCGGGGAATACCATCAGTCGCTGTGCCGTGCTTTCAAACCGCGCAGCGATTTCCTGCTTGGTTTTGTATTTTAACATGTATACGAATATATCCCCGCTTACACGCCCAGATAATTCGTCCTCCAGCATGATTTCACAAAAATAGTCTGACCAAAATTGCAACAGTCTGTCGCCCACATCACGCCCGAAAAGGTCGTTAATGTCTTTGAATCCCTTGATGTCACAGTAGCAAACCGCGTACTGCTCGCCGTCAGTATTCAGTTTTTCGGCGGCATCGGAAAGAAACCTACGGTAAGTGCGTTGACCGGTCAGAGCATCCACAAAGTCAAGCGTTTCGAGCGCCCTTCGGTTTTTATTGTACAGCGCATGTACAATCATAATCAGGAACAGGAAAAAAATCATCGCTGTCACAATCATGGTAATAGCACCGGTTGTCACTCCTTTTAGCCCCACCGAAACCAGTTGTTCTGATACGGAATAGAACACAAACCAATCATTTATTTTGAGTGGTTCATACGCCACATACCGTCTCTCTCCGCCAATGCTGACCTCTAGATAGCCGTTTTTGCCCGCTGCTAGATCCCCGCTGATTTTTTCCTGTATTTTTTTATCCATTGCTGCTGACAATGTAAAAATATCATTACCAATGCCAAGCGAGAGTGGACTCTTCGATTCGACGACATAGTTTCCGTGGTTGTCTATGACATGCGCCATCCCAGTACCCGCATAAAGCGAGTGGTTTACGATCTCCCTCAACTCGTCTGCTGGATTTGCCGCAAACAGCACTCCTCTAGGAGTATAGGAGCCTTCGTCGTAAATTGGCATGGAATAAATATTGACATCGTTCCGGGCGAACTCCACCCGTCGCGCCTCGGTCATAAAGTTATGACCCTCCAATGCATGGCTAATGAAATCTTCACCAGATAAATCCGTTTGATAGCTTGTTTCGTATCGGTCAAGCAAAACAGCCATCCCGTTGCAATCGGCGAATCCGACAACCTCAAAAGTATTATATCGAAAGAAAACAGCGAGGACATCTCTTATCATATCATTTTCCAATGATAAATCGCTTTGTTTTTCCGCGACTGTCGCTGCGCCCAGCAACGTTATAAATTCCTCCTTGATGTGCTCTTCAACTGCAAATTTGGTCTGCTCTGTAGCCCGTTGGATAAACAAAGAGGTTTCCGCCTCGCCTTGTCTCGCGGCATAGCTGATAAACAGGACTCCAAAAGAGACAAATAAGAAACCGATTGCCAGAACAAATCCGTAGAATTTTTTAAAGTAGGCGGAGGAAAGCAACTCACCGTCTTTTTTTTTGCCAGAATATCGGATGTTATGAATCTCTGCGCAATAATCCTTGCTTGATTTTGTTCTGGTTACATTTATTTTTTCTTTCACCTTGATACCTCATATAGACGATCCTATGATATATTATACTCTCGTATTGGTAATTAGTGACTTGAGAAAAGTGTGTTTGCAATTCGCGCTTGAATAGTGTTGGTTTGATATTATCGTCATCCGAAATATATTCTTTTCAGATTCTAATTTACGCGAGGTAACGGTAAGCGTAGGTTCCCGTTACCTAATTTGCGCTCTAGTGCATTTTGAGTTGGCTAAAACATATTAAAGCAATAATCTCCTGCTCAATAGTGTTAATGCAATAGCTTTAGTTTAAAGCAAAAAACCTTCAATCGTGTAACCGCTCTTTTGCCGCATTGAACAAAGAAGAAATTATGGTATGATGATAATTGATCATGTTGCTGAAAACGGTGATATAGAATGTTAATACGCCCTGAACATCCGGAAGATTATACCGACGTTTTACGGCTCACATACCAGGCGTTTTTAACGCTTGACTATCCCGGCCGGCGGCGGATAGATGAGCATTATCTGATCTACCTGCTACAGGGCTCCCCTTTTGTCATCCCGGAGTTGTGCTTTGTAGCGCAGCAGGATGGCGAAATTGTTGGGCATATTTTATATACCAAAAGTGAAATAATGAAGCCAGACGGATCTGCTAAATATACGGTTACCTTCGGGCCGTTAAGCGTACAGCCGCATCTGCAAAGGCAGGGCATTGGCTCCGCGCTGGTGCGGCACAGCATGGATAGGGCGCGTCAAATGGGCTTCGGCGCTGTTATGATAACCGGTGTGCCGGATTACTATCCAAAACTCGGCTTTAAACGAGCGAAGGATTATGAGCTAACGCTCCCCGACGGCTCGGCGGACGATGCGTTTATGGCGTTTGAGCTTGAGACCGGCTATTTATCCGGCGGAGGTACTCTTCATTTTCTGCCTTCTGAATTTGAGCAGGCTGAAAACGATGATGCCGGCTTCGAGGCGTTCCACAAGCGATTTATGGCGGATAATTACCCCGAAAAGCTAATATTGCGGCCGCTTTTTGACAATGACATCGCCCTAATGGAGCGCTGGCTGTACATGTCACATGTTGCGAAATGGTATAAGTATCCAGGACACTGGCTACGGGAACTGTACGAACGCCGGGGCGAATTTTCGTTCATAACTCATTTTATCGCCGAATTAGAAGGCATACCAATAGGTTTTTGCCAGTATTACGATTGCTTCTTTGCACAACAGCACGAGGTTTGGAACGATCGGTGGCGCGTCGGAGACGGGCAAGGCGAGATTTATAGCATAGATTACCTCATCGGCGAGCCGGAGTTTCTGCGGCGCGGCTTTGGTAGAGAGATGATCTCGCAAATGCTCTATATCCTGCAAAGGGCAGGAGTAAAAACGGTTATAGCGGAGCCGGAAAAAGATAATGCCGCATCCAATGGCGCGCTAGTTGCTAACGGCTTCGTTTGGAACGGTGAAGGTTACCATTTGGAACTTGAAAGTTAAACTAAGGAGAAGTCACGATGCAACAGCAAAAAACCTCACTTAACTGGAAGCGAAATGCGGGCTTTTTTATTGCAGGGCAGTTTTTATCAATGTTCGGCTCTATGCTGGTTTCCCATGCAATCACCTGGCATATCACCCTCAGAGAGCAGTCTGGTGTACTTATCGCGCTGTTCACTTGTGCCGCGATGCTGCCGATGGTCTTCATTTCGCCTTTTGCCGGTGTCTGGGCCGACCGGTACAACCGGAAGCTGTTGGTGAATATCTCCGATGGAGCTATCGCTCTTATTACGCTCATCGTGGCTATATTCTTCATGTCCGGAGTTCAGAGCATTTGGTTTCTGTTGGCGGCGGTGATGGCACGAAGTATCGGCCAGGGCGTACAACAACCCGCCGTCAGTGCACTGATCCCGCAGATAGTGCCCGAAGAGCACCTCATCCGTTTTAACGGCATCCAAAGCACGTCGCAATCGTTGACCATGTTCGCCGCTCCCATGGCAGCCGGAGCTCTGCTCACTTTTTTGCCGCTCGAGGCCATCTTCTTTATCGATGTCGTTACCGCCACCATAGGCATCGCCGTGGTGTTTTTCTGCGTGAAGGTATCCGGCGTCGTTCGTTCAGGGGAACGCAGTTCTGGCGCAAAGGCATATTTCCATGAGATGATGGAGGGATTACGGTTCATCGGAGGTGCGTCATGGCTAAAGACACTTTTCGTCTCGACCGCGCTGTTTTGTGTGCTGGCATCGCCCGCTGCAATGCTAACACCACTGCAGGTAACGCGCACATTCGGCGTGGACGTATGGCGGTTGACGGCGATCGAAATCGCTTTTTCCGTAGGCATGATGGCAGGCGGCATCCTGATCTCCATCTGGGGCGGTTTCAAAAACAAAGTGCATACTATGGTTCTGTCTTGGCTGCTCTTTGGCGCGGCTACGGTGCTGTTCGGCGTGATACCGAACTTTTGGGTATATTTGGGCGTTATGATCTTTTGCGGCTGTACCATGCCGCTGTATAATACGCCCGCCATGACGCTGCTTCAGACCAACATTCCCGCCAATATGATGGGACGCGTTTTCAGTGCGATTGGCGTGATCAACGGGCTGGGTATGCCGCTGGGTATGGCGCTGTTCGGTCCTTTGGGCGACGCCGTGAAAATAGAACTGCTTCTGGTTATAACTGGAGCACTGCTTGTTCTTGGAGGGGTTGCCCTATATGGGCGAATGGAATTGGTTCGTGCCGGCGAAGCTCCAACGCTGACGAAACAGGAATAAGCAGCCCGTACGGAAACAGCGGGAGTATAAACTTTATAAATATCTAATAGAAATATATCAATACTAGTTACTTCTTGCAGTAAAAATTATCGATAAGTGGAAAAGGTGGTTCTTATGAAAGGATTCCTGAAACCGGCGACGTTGTTACCAGTGATTTCCGGCATATTAATCAGCGTACTGTTATTCATTATGGGAGACGCGGAAGACGCGCCAGGGCTTAGCGCAATCGGCTTTGCAGCTGGATTCCTGCTGATCATGTGGGGTATCTACAATGTTGGTGCGATAAAGAAAGGCTTTCTTGCGCCGATTCTCTTATTCTGCTACGGTGCGGGAGGTATATTCTTATCCGTTGCCCTGCTGCTTGACGGTGAATTCGAGGAATCGCCAGGTATGGCGATCATTGGCGTAGCCCTTGGCGTTATATTAATCGTCGTCGGAATAATCAGGCTGAGAAAGGTAAAAATCGGTAAGAGGCGATAGGAAGTCTGGTGGGCGATTTAAGCTTCTCTTATCGTTTCAACGATACTGCCACCCTTTAACCTGCTTGCCGAGTATCGCATAGTTACCCATGTCACTAAAAAAACACCGATTATACATTCAATGACCGACTGCCACGGAAAGCTAAAAGGGAGCTCGACCGCATATGCCATTCCGGCGTATAGGCCGTACGCGGCAACAATCCCGATTGGAATGCCAAAGGCCAGCGACTTTATTGAGCAAAGTATGCTTTCGAGGTTAAGTGTTTTTTTGATGCCCGGTTTTGTCATCCCTACGCTTTGGAGTACGGCAAATTCGCGTGAGCGGGAACGGATATTCGTGTTGATGGTGCTTATTACGCTCGTAACAGCAATCAGCGTCAGCATTCCGACAAAACCGTAGACAAAGAGCATTATAGTATTTACCATATCGCGCATTTGTTTTGTCGCTTGCGCAATATCAATGCTTTCTGCATAGACTTCGATCCCATCTTGCGGCTGAGGCGCGTATTGCTCAAGAACATTCTTTGCGTGGCCGGTAAATCCTACTGTATCGTTCACATTAGCAAACCATGTATAAACCAGCGCGCCGCATTCCGGAACGATTACGGTCAACCCGGAGCCGGATGACATATAGATGATTTCATTTGGAACATTCAATGCGGTCAATTCGCCACTCAATGCAAGCTCTACAGGCTTGCGCCCTGCAATCGAAAACGACAGCGATTTATTTTTAAGCTCAGAAAAACGGTATGGGGCATCCTCATATGCTGCGCTTTTATCATCGGTGTTTTTACGGTGCAGATTTATCAGTATATTTGAGCCTATCGGTACTCCAGCGGTTTTACAGAGCTCTTCATAGTGGTTTTTATCAACAGACAAGAGTGCGCCGCTTGTTTTTTTGCCGTCCGGAAGCGTTACTGCGGTTTGCCTTAATCCTCCTACGCCGAAAATGTCCGCGTTACCATAGCCTTGAAGCTTTTCAGTGATGGTTTCGGCGGTTTTATTATCGAGAAAGATATATTGGATCTCTCCGTTTGGTCCGGTTTTTTGATCTGAAGACCATTCCGCAGTGGCTGTTGCACCGATATTGGGAAACAGCAGCTTGGTCGTATTTTCCATCAACAGGCCGAATGCCCCCGAAGCGATCAGCAAAACTATACTGACCGTCAGCGAAACTACTGTTGCCCTAAAACTTCGCCGGCTTCTCTTCAGCGATTTAGCGGCAAGGACCCCTTCAAATCCGAACAGCGTTTGCGTCAATACCGAAACGCGGATATTTTTGCGTTTTAACTTTACTTCGCCCGTACTGCGGATAGCGTCTATGGCCGGGATTTTAGCTGCCTTACGGGCTGGAAGCCAAGCCGATAAAAGCACTGTCCCAAGCG
>JAVBOF010000123.1:0-27074 GCA_031550915.1 Eubacteriales bacterium
TTATGAAGTGTGTTGACATTGCTATCATTCTCTAAAACAAGCAGCGTGCGTATATAAAGATCGCAGATCGTATCGCCGATAAATGCCAACACCAGCGCATTCATCATGCGGACATCCCTTTCCTGCATGGGTTCTGAAGAAAGGGCTGAAATGATATTAGCACAATATTTTTCCGTATTGGATTCCATGGAAGTATTCTATCATATGTGACGGAGAAGGCAAGAAGTGATTTATATACAAGCATATTTGTTTTGGGTGAGCTACAAAGAAAATAACGGCTATTAGCCGCTATTTTCCGAAAAGTATAATGAAGAAAGAATGAATTCAGTTAACCTTCAAAGTAAAGTAGGAAGATTTACCACCGGCCTTTGCATAAATGCGGCAACTTCCTTTTTTCTTGGCCGTGATTTTACCGGTACTGCTTATTGCGGCAACATTTTTATTGGACGAACTATATGTTATCTTTACTTTTGCTTTTGCGGGGCTTGTTGTAGTTTTTACGCTTATCGTATAGCTCTTGCCGCGTTTTAATGTACGGGTGTACTTGCTTATTTGTATGCGGGTGACCTTTACCTTAACGCTTGCTGAAGGTGTCGCCACAACAGAGGTTGGTGCGGTGACGATGTTTACAGCAAATTTGCTTAGCGTATTCGGTGTGTTTTTATTCTTCACGTTGACCGACACCGTACCGTTGCCAAGCTCTTTGGGCTTTAAGGTGAGCGTGGTGATACCGGACCATGCGGCGTCTACAAACTGTGGAGCGCTTACATCTATCTCTCCCGGTTCCAGCATTTTTGAATAGAGAGGATCGAAGTAATAGTTTATTCCATCATGGCTTACAAAATTACATACATGCACCGGAACGGCAGCGTTGCCAATGGAAAGATTATCGAGTCCGCCAAGCATACCGGATGTACCGAAGCGTACGACTCCGATCTTGCTTTGAGGCCAACGCACATCCAGCCATTCTGCCTCGGGAACAATTGCCAGTGTTTCGAACGTAAGATAATTGCAGGATACATTGAATTCTTCGAAATACTTTCCGTTCAGCTCGTTTAGATCCGTCAGGAAGTTATCCGAAACATCCAGCTTGTTGACTTTTGAATAGGATAGCACTACCGCAAGCCCGGTTAGGCTGCGGATATTGAAACCATTCAGGTGCATATCCGTATAAGTGCATTGGGCTATTCTAGCGGGATATATCGGCGCGTCCGTGCTGCCGTTGCCCAGCCAAACGTTTATCGCTGTACGCAAATTAGCGTCTGGAATGTTGATTTCCCCTTCTGCGGAAGCTAATCCCGGAATGAACATGACCGCAAAAAGTGCTATGATTAGTATTGTAGATATAATGCGTTTATTCTTCAAATCTGTCGCTCCCTCAACAGATTTTTCTGATATACTGGATTATATTCCATTTATTTAATAATTTCAACCTTAATATTACGAAATTATTAAATATTGAAAAAAACTTTGCAATATTTAAAATCGTCTTGACATCCTTTCCGCTGCGTGTTAAAATCATAAACTGCGTTAATGTAATTAGAGTGAGGTATTATGCCCTCTTGATAGGCTTTTATGAAAGCATTTTTGAATAAAAAGTGCTTTTGAGGGAGATACTAAAACTTAGTGCATTTTTCAGCCATACCAAATTAAAGTTATTAAATTTGGAAACAAAACGTTAGGGGTGTGAGACTTTATGGTCCATGAGGTGCAGATGGGAACGAGGACAAGGATGAGTTTCAGCAGGATAGAAGAAGTCCTCGATATGCCGGACCTTATCGAAGTACAAAAAAATTCCTACCAGCAGTTTCTTAAAGAAGGCCTAAGAGAAGTTCTTAACGATATCTCACCTATAACCGATTATTCCGAGAACCTAGTCTTGGAATTCATGGATTATTATCTTGACAATAATCCGAAATATAGTGTGGAAGAATGTAAGGAGCGGGACGTAAATTATTCGGCTCCTCTTAAAGTTATCGTTCGGCTGATAAACAAAGAAACCGGTGAAGTGAAGGAACAGGAAGTGTTTATGGGGGATTTTCCCATAATGACGGAACAGGGGACCTTCATTATTAACGGAGCTGAAAGGGTAATTGTCAGCCAGCTTGTACGCTCGCCGGGTGTGTATTACGATATGCAGATAGACAAGACCGGTAAAGAGCTTTATGAAGCGACGCTTATACCAAACAGGGGCGCCTGGCTTGAATATGAGATGGATAGCAACGACTGTGTGTTTGTGCGCGTAGACAGGACGCGAAAGTTGCCTGTTACCATTCTTTTGAGGGCGCTTGGAGTTGGGAAAGAATCTGAGATACGTGAGCTTATCGGTGAAACCGAGCAGCTTTCAGCTACTTTAAAAAGGGACAGCACTGCAAACGAAGAAGAAGGCTTGCTGGAGGTATACAAGCGTTTAAGGCCGGGTGAGCCTCCGACAGTTGAAAGCGCCAGATCCTTGCTGAACAGCCTGTTTTTTGATCCAAAGCGTTATGATCTTGCAAGGGTCGGCAGATATACATTCAATAAGAAGCTATCCCTTGGAACGAGGCTGAGCAACAAAGTTTTGGCGCAACCGATAAAGCACCCTAAGACTGGTAAGGTATTGGCAAAAGAAGGAACATACCTTAACCGTGAAAAGGCGTTTGAGATACAAAATCAGGGTATAAACGAAGCATTCGTTATGATAGAGGATAGGGAAGTTAAGATCCTTGGCAATAACTTTGTTGATCCGAAGGGCTTTTTGCCATTCGATCCGAAGGAAGTGGGATTGAATGAAAACGTTCATTACCCAACCCTTTGCGATATCATGGAATCCGTCGGCAAAGGCGGAGAAGATCAACTGAAACAGCTTATCAAGGACAGGTTTGATGAGCTTATTCCAAAGCATATACATAAGGACGATATAATAGCGTCGGTAAACTATATATTTGGCCTCAGCCAGGTGATAGGCAATACCGACGATATTGACCATCTTGGAAACCGCAGGCTTAGGAGCGTAGGCGAGCTTTTGCAGAACCAGATACGCGTTGGCCTTGCTAGGTTAGAAAGAGTAGTGCGCGAACGCATGTCCATTCAGGATATGGATGTTGCTACGCCAAGTAATTTGATAAATATACGCCCGGTTTCCGCGGCGATAAAAGAGTTCTTTGGAAGCAGCCAGCTTTCGCAGTTTATGGACCAGACGAACCCGCTTGCGGAACTGACCCATAAGAGAAGGTTGAGTGCTCTTGGGCCGGGGGGGCTGAACAGGGAACGCGCCAGCTTTGAAGTGCGTGACGTTCATCACAGCCATTACGGCCGCATGTGCCCAATAGAAACGCCGGAAGGCCCCAACATTGGTTTAATCGGCTCGCTCTCCACTTATGCGCGGATCAACGAATATGGCTTTATAGAATCTCCGTATAGAAAGGTCGATAAAGCTACAGGCGTGGTAACAGAGGACATTGAATACCTTACGGCTGATATAGAGGATGAATACGTAGTTGCGCAGGCGAATGAAGCGCTTGACAGCGAAGGCAGGTTTGTAGACGAACGTGTTACGAGCCGTATAAGGCATGAAATTGTTGAAGTACCCAGGGACGAGATAGACTATATGGACGTTAGTCCGAAGCAGGTCGTATCGGTAGCTACGGCTATGATACCGTTCCTTGAGAATGATGACGCCAACCGCGCGCTGATGGGATCGAACATGCAGAGGCAGGCTGTGCCGCTCCTGCGCACCGAAGCCCCGATCGTCGGAACGGGTATGGAATATAAGGCTGCGTGCGATTCCGGAGTTATGCAGCTTGCATACAACAGCGGAACAGTAAAGAATGTTTCGGCAAACGAGATAATCATCGAAGAGGACGACGGAAACGAAAGGCAATATAAGCTGATAAAGTTTACGAGATCCAATCAAGGCACATGCATTAACCAAAAACCCATAGTCAATATTGGCGACAGGGTGGAAAAAGGCGCTGTTATAGCTGATGGGCCGAGCACAAACGAAGGCGAGATATCGCTTGGCAGAAACATCCTTATCGGGTTCATGACATGGGAAGGGTACAACTACGAGGACGCTATACTTATCAGTGAAAAGCTGGTCAAGGATGACGTCTTTACATCGATACATATAGAGGAATATGAATCAGAAGCCCGCGATACGAAACTTGGGCCGGAAGAGATAACAAGGGATATACCTAACGTCGGTGAAGAAGCTCTGAAAGACCTGGATGCAAGAGGAATAGTGCGCATCGGTGCGGAGGTAATGGCCGGGGATATCCTTGTTGGCAAAGTCACGCCGAAGGGTGAAACCGAACTAACCGCTGAGGAAAGGCTGCTTCGCGCCATATTCGGCGAAAAAGCCCGCGAAGTTAGGGATACTTCCCTGCGCGTCCCGCATGGCGAAGGCGGTATCATCGTTGACGTAAAGGTGTTTACGCGCGAAAACCGCGATGAGTTATCGCCGGGGGTCAACCAGCTTGTGCGTGTGTATATAGCGCAAAAACGCAAAATAAGCGTTGGCGATAAGATGGCCGGCCGTCATGGCAACAAGGGCGTTATCAGTATGATTTTACCGGAGGAGGATATGCCTTTCCTGCCGGATGGCACGCCGCTGGAGATTGTTTTGAATCCGCTTGGAGTTCCTTCTCGTATGAATATCGGGCAGGTTTTGGAGGTCCATCTTGGCTTGGCCGCAAAACAGCTCGATTGGCTCATTGCGACACCGGTTTTTGACGGGGCGAATGAAGACGATATAATGGATCATCTTGAAAAGGCAGGATTTGGCCGCGACGGCAAGATGGTGCTATATGATGGCAGGACCGGAGAACCTTTTGAAAACAAGGTTACCGTCGGCTATATGTACATATTGAAACTGGCGCATCTTGTTGATGATAAGATCCATGCCAGATCAACCGGGCCATATTCACTGGTAACGCAACAGCCTCTTGGCGGCAAGGCCCAATTTGGAGGCCAGCGCTTTGGAGAGATGGAAGTTTGGGCTTTGGAGGCGTATGGAGCCGCGCACACTTTGCAAGAGATACTTACCGTAAAATCGGACGATATCGTTGGGCGCGTAAAAACATACGAAAGTATAGTAAAAGGGGAGAACATCCCCGAGCCTGGAATACCCGAATCGTTCAAGGTGCTGATAAAAGAGCTGCAGAGCTTGTCTCTTGATGTCAAAGTGTATGCGGAAGACAACGAAGAGATTGCTATAAAGGAATCGGCAGAAGATGATATCGGCGCGTTGGATGTTAATATCGAAGGTACGGAAGATTCGGTGAAGCCTGAGACCGAATACAGGCCTATGCCGATATTGACCGATGATGAATCTGATGATATTGGGGATATAGACGATCTGGACGATCTTGGCGACCTCGATGTTGAGCTGAACATCGACGGTTTGGACGAAGACGACGATATTTAGGATAGCGGGCAAAGATTGGTAGCTGGAAGCCCGCCGTGGGCTCCCGTGATACAACCCCGTAACTTGATAAACATATTTCGACTACGCAAAGGGGGACGTAACTGTTGTTTGAACTGAATAACTTCGACAGCATACAAATAAGCCTGGCATCGCCTGAAAAAATACGAGAATGGTCTCATGGCGAAGTCAAAAAACCTGAAACGATCAATTACCGCACATTGAAGCCTGAAAAAGACGGGCTTTTCTGTGAACGTATCTTTGGGCCGCAAAAGGATTGGGAATGCCATTGCGGAAGGTATAAGAGGGTTCGTTATAAGGGCATTATCTGCGATAAATGCGGCGTGGAGGTAACGCGCGCAAAGGTCCGCCGTGAAAGGATGGGCCATATTGAGCTTGCGGCGCCCGTTTCCCACATTTGGTACTTTAAGGGGATACCGTCAAGGATGGGTCTTCTATTGGATATGTCTCCAAGATCATTGGAAAAGATACTGTATTTTGCTTCTTTTGTAGTAACGGATCCGGGCGATACTCCGTTGAGCTATATGCAGCTATTGAACGATAGGGAGTACCGCGAAGCGCAACAGCAGTACGGAGATCAATTTAAAGCCGGAATGGGCGCCGAGGCAGTCAAAGAACTATTGAAAAATATCGATGTTGCCGAAAGCGCCAAAAAACTTCGTCAGGAGCTTAAGGAAACCACAGGGCAGAAGCGAATCCGTGCGGTAAAAAGGCTTGAGGTTATAGAGGCTTTCCATAAGAGCGGGAATAAGCCGGAATGGATCATTTTGGATGTTGTGCCCGTTATTCCACCCGAGATCCGCCCGATGGTACAGCTGGACGGCGGAAGGTTCGCCACTAGCGATCTGAACGACCTTTACAGGAGAGTCATAAACAGAAACAACAGACTGAAAAGGCTTTTGGAGCTGAAAGCTCCGGATATAATCGTCCGCAACGAAAAACGTATGCTGCAGGAAGCCGTAGATGCGCTCATAGACAATGGCAGGCGCGGAAGGCCTGTAACGGGACCTGGCAATCGTGCGCTGAAGTCGCTTTCTGATATGCTTCGAGGCAAACAGGGAAGGTTCCGTCAGAATCTTCTTGGAAAGCGCGTGGACTATTCCGGCCGAAGCGTTATCGTAGTTGGGCCAGAATTAAAGATGTTCCAGTGCGGGTTGCCCAAGGAAATGGCGCTTGAGCTTTTCAAACCATTTGTTATGAAGAAGTTGGTAGAGGAAAAATTCGCCCACAATATAAAGAGCGCCAAGCGTATGGTAGAAAGGGTAAAACCGGAGGTTTGGGATGTTTTGGAAGACGTTATAAAGGATCATCCGGTATTGCTGAACCGCGCGCCTACACTTCACAGGCTTGGGATACAGGCTTTTGAGCCGGTCCTTGTTGAAGGCCGCGCGTTGAAGATACATCCGCTGGTATGTACAGCTTATAACGCAGACTTTGACGGCGACCAGATGGCCGTGCATGTGCCGCTATCGGTTGAGGCCCAGGCAGAGGCACGCTTCCTTATGCTCGCTGCAAACAATATATTAAAGCCGCAGGATGGCAAGCCCGTTGTTAGCCCGACGCAGGATATGGTCATAGGCTCATACTACATGACTATAGAAAAAGCTGGGATGAAGGGCGAAGGCATGTTCTTCTCCACTCCGCATGAGGCGGTAATAGCGTATCAGACCGGCGGTATAGCCCTGCAGTCTATAATCAACGTAAGAGTGCAAAACGAAACCGAGGACGGGTTGATATCCGCAATATTGAAGACCACGGTCGGCAGGATAATATTCAATGAAGCCATACCTCAGGATCTTGGCTTTGTGGACAGAAGTATACCCGGCAACGAACTCTTGCCGGAAATCAACGGCCTTGTAGATAAGAAGGAGCTTGGAAAGATAGTCGACAGATGTTTCCGCGTACACGGGACATCAAAGACATCGACTGTGCTGGATAATATCAAAAAGCTTGGCTTTGCGTACTCCACAAAAGGCGCAATAACTGTAAGCGTCAGCGATATAACCATTCCAGAAAAGAAAAAGGAGCTTTTGGCAGAGGCGGAAAAGCGCGTTGTTGAGATTGAGAGACAGTTCAAGCGCGGCCTCTTGAGCGAAAAGGAACGAAAAGACAGCGTTATCAAGGTATGGGGAAATACCACCGATGAGGTTACAAAAGAGCTTATGGATACGCTGGATAGGTTTAATCCCATATATATGATGGCCAACTCTGGCGCTCGAGGAAGCGTAAACCAGATTCGCCAGCTTGCGGGCATGCGCGGACTTATGGCCGATCCGAGCGGTGAGATCATAGAGTTGCCGATCCGTGCGAATTTCCGAGAAGGCCTTACGGTTTTGGAATTCTTCATTTCGACCCACGGCGCCAGAAAAGGTCTCGCTGATACCGCGTTGAGGACGGCGGACTCGGGATATTTAACAAGAAGGCTTGTAGACGTCAGCCAGGATGTTATTGTCAGGGATTTGGATTGCTTTGAAGGCGTTAGCATCAAAGGCGTATGGGTCAGCGATATAATGAATGGAAAAGAGCTTATTGAGCCTTTGATAAACAGACTATTGGGAAGATATACGGTTGAAAGCGTTGTTCATCCCGAAACAGGCGAAGTTATCATCGAAGCAAATGAAATGATAACCAATGAGATTGCGGATCAGATAATAGAGGCTGGAATTCAAAAGGTTTGCATACGAAGTGTTTTAACGTGCCGAAGCCCTTACGGGGTTTGCGCAAAATGCTATGGCGCTAATATGTCCTCGGCAGAACTGGTATCCATCGGGGAAGCTGTCGGTATAATCGCCGCTCAGTCGATCGGGGAGCCCGGTACCCAGCTTACAATGCGTACCTTCCATACAGGCGGCGTTGCCACGGCAGAGGATATTACTCAAGGTTTGCCGCGTGTAGAAGAGCTTTTTGAAGCGCGTAAACCGAAGGGTCAGGCAGTTATATCGGAAATCAGCGGCACGGTGCAGATGAATGACTCCAAAAAGAAACGCGAAATTATAGTCTCAAATGACGATGGTGAATCAGGTACCTACCTAATACCTTTCGGATCCAGGCTCAAGGTAGTTGACGGACAGACGGTCGAAGCAGGCGACGAGCTGACGGAAGGCCCGATCAATCCGCATGACATATTAAAAATAAAAGGCCTTGGCGGGGTACAGCATTATCTGCTTAAAGAAGTACAGATGGTTTACCGGCTGCAGGGCGTTGAGATAAGCGATAAGCATTTGGAGGTAATAGTCCGCCAGATGCTGCGAAAAGTCCGCATCGAGGATGCCGGTGATACTAATATGCTGCCGGGAGAACTCGTAGATATCTTCCGCTTTGAACAGGCGAATGACGCGGTATATAATTCAGGCGGCCAGCCGGCGGTTGCAAAGCGCGTACTGCTTGGCATAACTAAAGCATCTTTGGCTACGGACAGCTTCCTGAGCGCGGCCAGCTTCCAGGAAACCACAAGGGTTTTGACTGAGGCGGCTATAAAGGGCAAGATGGATCCGTTGCTCGGACTGAAAGAAAACGTTATTATCGGCAAGCTGATTCCTGCGGGCACCGGAATGAAACGATATAAAAATATATCAGTCGAACCGGATGCTATTGTCAGGGATATCAATATCGAAGGTATGACGGAATATATCGGCGCTGAAATCAGCTCGGAAGTCGTAGAGGCAAAGATTGAAGAAGCCGCCGTTATAGAAGCGCCTGATATCGATCTTGATGTGGATATCGATATAGGTCCACTTGATCTGGATGAACTCGGTATTGAAGACTGAGCTGACAATATAACCGGTTACGTATACTTTTGACGATGATTTACAGCCGCATAACGGATACTTTATGCGGCTGTAGTTGCATAAAAACAGGGACATGCCGTTTCAGGCAAAAATGTGCGGGGGGAAACATATGCATAATTGTATTGCGAGGGGCACCGTTATTTGCCGTAATTTGAACAGGGGCAAAGATGAAGCAAAATGCGATCTTTGCGATCTTCGCAGAATGGATGAATCCGAATTGAAGGATCTGATTGAAAGCTTTGCCATAACTCAATCGCTCCTTCCGGAAAGCGGCGTCGATTACCTTTTGGATGAGGATGAGTGTTTGCTTTGCCGGGGCGAAAAAAACAAAAAAACCTGCTATGGAACAATAAACTTTTGCCATGCGGAACCACCGGGAAAGAAAAGGCCATTTTTTGGGCTCGGAAAAATGGTTCGGACTAAAATCGGATCCATCGTCCCGGTATCTTTTGCTTCTTGCGATAGCTGCAGAAGGAGGGTCTTTTCACTTAGTTTTTCGACGATGGCATCGATACTTGCATTCGTGATCCTTGGTATTATATTGGCGGTGATACCTCCGATAACAAATCTATTAAACCGGATCTTTTACGGAGCGCCGTTTATATTAATCATATTATTAGGAATTGTGGGATATTTTTTCTCCCGCCCGATCGCAGAATCGATGCGAAAGAGAATGGGATCAAAAATATACCTCGACATATTCGAAATACCTATTTTTGCCGATATGAAAACCAAAGGCTGGTTTCTGATGGATAATGATAAGGAGAACAAATCGGATATACTTTTTGCCAAGAAGAAGCCATATCTTCGCTTTGATATGGAAAAGGCAGATAAAAAGGAAATAGAATAAGAAATAAACAAAAAGCGGCATTTGATGCCGCTTTTACAATGGATCAATAAAAGAATATGGCTATTAAAGATAGTTTGCCTTAAAAGCTATTTTTTCGCTGATGAAAGCATTGATCCTATCGTACCGGCTATTTATTACGTTCTCTTCTTTTACTCCGCACTTTATAGCGAGCGCAACAGCATCGTCAACCCGGCCGATATGCGTGTATATATGGCAATCGGACGCAATTGACAGCATTACACCGCGTAACAGGCTTTGCTCTATGAATTCAGCGCAGTTTTTTTCACTGCCCTTGCGGACGAGGAATGAATTGTTGTTGATCTCTATCATAGTTCCATAGTCCGCACAAGCCTTTACTACATCCGGAATATTAATATCGTAAGCCGGGTTTCCGGGATGCCCCAAAGTGTCAATAAACTCATTTTTTGCGGCTGCAATCAATGCGCGCGTATTAGATGCTTTAGAAGAAGGCTTTAATACAGGGGAATGCAAACTGGCGATAACATATTCCAAGTGGCGCAGATCGTGGTCCGAAAGTTCCATCTTGCCCATGTCATCGATAATACTGATCTCCACACCTTTGTAGAACCGCACACCTTCAAGATGATCCTCAAAACGATGTAGGCCTGTATAATAGTAATCGGCCTGAGCTCCACGGAACAATGGGCCGTGATCTGTCAATACGAAGCCCTTAAGACCTATCTCTTTAGCGGCGATAGCCAATTCCTTGACTGTAGAGAAGGCGTGTCCGCTCAAGATGCTATGGGTATGGGTATCCACTTCAATACCTAAAAAAGGAAATTCGCTGGTCTTTTCGCCGGATGGTGTGGTACCTTGCATCGAAATATGATCCTCCAGTAAAATATGAATGCCTGCAACGTAAAACGGCTTCTATTTACAAGAAGCCATATTTTCTATATAGTTAGTATAGCATAAGGGAAGTGCCCGGTGCAAAACAGAGGGCTTAGCGGAAAAGGCTATTTAATAGGAACGGAGATAATCCTTTGAGAAAGTTTTCTTATTTTTTGAGCGTAATATCATCAATAATGCTGATTTTTGTTTTAGTGGTAACATCGATAGAACTTGTGGCGATGAATTTAAGTTTCTACGAAAAGGAATATACAAAGCTCGGCAATGCCAGATCCATTGGTATGACCGAAAAGGATCTTTTGAAGACAACGGACAGTCTTTTGCAGTATATGAGCGGCAAAAAAGGCAGCTTGAGCATTAAGGTAAAAATAAACGGCAAGACACAGGAGGTCTTTGGCAAACGCGAGAAGGACCATATGGTAGACGTCCGGAATCTATTCGTTGGCGTTTTGATAACGCGCAACTGTATGGCGGCGGCAGTGGTATTGCTTATTTTGCTGATAATCTTAATGAATAGACGGGAAACTTTGAACATAATTACTAAAGCCTTTCTTTGGACAGCCGCAATATTGGCCGTGCTTTTAGCGATAATCGCGATAATAGCGGCGTCGGATTTCCGGGCGTTCTGGACGACGTTCCATCATATATTTTTCACAAATGATCTATGGATATTGGATCCGAAAACCGATGTGCTTATCCAGATGGTTCCGGAGCAGTTCTTTTTCGACATACTGTCGGAAATATTCACTATATTTATTACGGCAATCATCGTGCTGCTGATAGCCAGCATAGCGTATAGATTCGTTCGAAGGCAGAGACGGATGAGACCTATGGGTTACAAAGGGGTTTGACGATGGGTTATTACGAAACCTCGGCTCGAAAGGCAAAGGAACTGAGGGATGCCGGCAAAGCGGTGATAATGGCAATCGAATCCTCATGCGATGAGACTGCGGTTGCTATCGTAAGAGATGGACGCGAAGTTGTAGCCGAATCGATCGTTTCGCAAATAGAGCTGCATAAAAAGTTTGGTGGGGTAGTGCCAGAAGTTGCTTCCAGAAAGCATATCGAAAGTATCCAACCATGCATAGACGACTGCTTGGATAAAGCGCATATGGGCTTTGGAGATATAGACGCCATTGGCGTTACCTATGGGCCGGGGCTTGTTGGAGCTCTTCTTATAGGTGTGACTGCTGCAAAATCGCTTGCTTATTCTCTCGAGCTGCCGCTAATTGGTGTTAATCATATAGAGGGCCATATTTGTGCCAACTATCTATTAGAAAAGCCGCCGGAACCGCCTTTTTTATGCCTTGTGGCGTCGGGCGGGCATACTCATCTTGTCTTTGCCAAAGAATATAGAAAATATGTGCTTTTGGGAGCGACAAGGGACGATGCCGCCGGTGAGGCTCTGGATAAAGTTGCTCGGATCCTAGGGCTGGATTACCCCGGTGGCCCGAATTTGGAAAGACTCGCAAGGGATGGGAGTCCCGGTACTTTTAAATTTCCAGAGGGTTTTAAGGGCGAGAAACATTTCGATTTTACATTCAGCGGCCTGAAGACTTTTGCGGTCAATCAGGTGCATACGCTCGAATCAAAAAAGGAGAACTGGAATAAAGCGGATATGGCCTTTGGCTTTCAGGAAGCCGTCACTGCAATGCTATGTAAAAACCTTATCCGTGCGGCGCAGGAATATGATTGCCGCCGAATAGCAATAGCCGGAGGCGTCTCCGCTAACGCTGCGCTGCGCAGCAGGATCACGGATGCGGCTAAAATGGAAGAAATGGAGTTTTTTTGCCCTGAGCTCAGATATTGCACAGATAACGCGGCTATGATCGGCTGTGCAGCATATTACGGATTGATGGCAGGGAATATTGCGGGGCTGGAATTGAATGCTTCACCGTCTTTGCAGATGGATTTTTTCACTGCGTGAATCTCCCGGGTCCTGCAACTAAAATTGTGTCAGTGAATAAAAATTTACTCAAAATATTCATCCTTTTTTTTGATAAATATAGATATTGGAAAATATTCTGCGGCTTTTGTAATAAAATAGATTTTTTTGTCTAATCAAGCAGGCTATTAATTCGGGTTTCATGGCAATAGTCAATTTCTTTGAATATGGCTAATTTTTTTTGTCTTTTTTGTGTTTACCCCCTTGACTTTTGAATCCGTATTTTTCAAATCAATACGCAAGCCGAATTTTGAATTTTTAGCCCATTTCACAATCTGCGTCCCTGTTTTTATACATGCATTGCATGCATTGCATAAGGCATTTGTATACCGTATATACATCCTCGGTGTATGGATTCTGAGCACTGCATTTTTTGTGGATAGGCCCCAAATCGCTGGTGATATCGGGGCGCAAACTGTGGATAAGTATGTGGACAGTGTGGATTTGTTTATAATTCGACATTAATTTTATACATGCATATCATGAAAAAAAAAACATAATAGTTAAGTTCTTTAATGAATATTTGCGCACAAATATACGAACGAAAAAGCAATGAAAGCAAAAATAATTCGGTAAAATACTTTGTCATGCCGGTTAGGCCTATTGAATATGCTATATTGTGACTCCATACATTTTTATATGTGATGGTTTTTGTACAAATTTATTATGCAAGAATTGATTTTTGCTCTTGCATTTTTGGAGGGTCGTACATTGAACACTTTAAAAAGCTCATTTGTAGAGACTTTTTACAGGCAACTTTTGCCGTTTATACTTATTGCGTTACTTCTCGTATTTGGCACCGCGATTCCTATATCAAAATCGGTTTTTTTGCCGTTTGGCAAAAAAACCGTAGTAATTGACGCCGGCCACGGAGGGTTTGACAGCGGAGCAATAGGGAAAAAAACAAAGGTAAGGGAAGATGGTATTAACCTTAAAATAGCTAAATATCTTGAGGAGGAGCTGACGAAAAACAATATAGATGTAATTATGACCCGCAACAATGAAAAGGCGCTGGGGACAACAAAGGACGATGATATGTACAGGCGTAGGCAGATAATCAATAAGAGCGGCGCTGACGCGGTAATAAGCATACATCTTAATATAAATAGCGACAGGCGTATCAGCGGCCCGATAGTCTATTATATGGAAAATTCAGAGCGCGGCAAAAAGTTAGCTGAATGCATACAGGAAGCCCTGAACGATACATTAACTCCGCCGAAACCCAGAAAAGCGATCGAGGACAGGTTTTTTATCCTGCGATCCGGCAAGATGCCGTGCGTTATAGTTGAATGCGGGTTTTTATCCAATGCAAATGAGGAAGCCAGGCTGACGACTGAGAAATATCAAAAGAAAATTGCCAAAGCGATCTACTTTGGCGTTATAGATTTTCTTGAAATGCAGCTGGAAGGCTAGGTATCTATATCGTCCAGCAATGCGCGGACGATTCAATAAATTGTTATTGAGCATGACTTTTGGGTCAATTGATGTCTATACCGTATATCACCTGTCCGCGTGAGCCTATCACGACCCGGTTTCCATATACGGCGGGGGAAGCTTCGATTGTAAACTTCGCAAGCTGCAGGGAATCCAAAAGGTTTCCGGACTCGCCATCAAGAAGATACATCATCCCCTTTGAATCGAAAGTGACTATGTATCCCTTGCCATCCTTGGAATAGACAGCAACCGGTGATGACCATGTATAGCTTGGCATATCAAAAACCCATTTCTCTTCACCAGTCGCTTTGTCAAAGGCAATAAGCTTACCGGTTGTAAGGTCCGGAGTCCTCGCTATAGTATAAAATACAAGGTCGTCGAGTGAGTTTTTGCCGAGAAGGCCTGTGGATTGCACGCCTCCTGACACCCCCTCGCGCGTATGGCAGCTATAGCTTTTGGACCAAACGACTTTGCCCGTCTGGGCGTCGATCTTCCAAACGGGGATATCGCCCTTTTGTTCCGCGTCGGCTGTCCAATGCAGGGATGTCGATATGTACAGGTATCCCTTGCCATCCTCGATCGAGAAAACGGGGCTGCCGTTGGTGTCGTCCAAAACATCCTGGGTCCACATTACTTCCATTGTATTGATATCTATGCAGAGCAGGCTGCCGCCGTTATCCGCAATATACATATAATTCTTCCAAAATACGGCGCTGTCTTCCATACCCACCCAATATTTATTGTTTTCTATGCCGTCACGCTCGCGTTTAGAGGTAAACCGCATCTTGAGCTTCTCGCTTGGTTCGATGCTGATCGTGCCGTTTTCACGGTCAAAATTTGTGTTCAATTTCATTGTGTAAATTATGCCGTTTTCAGCAGGCTCGATAAGGGTGTCAGTTTCGGCGTCGATAGTAGCTGCTCCGTCATATGCGTGCCATTCCCTTTCGGCGAACGGATCTGGATCCTGTCCGAAGGTATAGATTCTCTTACAGTCGATAAGGCTGTATACCATAAACACCGCGTTCATTGCCTCTTTGCCATTATGTGCGGGAACTTTATCGCCTGCGCCGAGGTACAACAAAGGATAGCCGCGCGGATCTATGCAGCCGGAGCCCTTAAAACTGAGACCTATATCGAGTGTCTTACGCGTTGGCTTTCCATCGTCGATATCCGTAAAATATACCTTGCCATCTTCGGTGGCGTAGATGACTTCTACAAGCCCGCTCTTGTTTTTCTTTTCATCATTCAGATTCATCATCTGGCGGATGTCGTCCGGCCATTGTACTATAATTGGCTGGCCCGTCCATCCGGCCCCCGTCCATGCACCTTTGCCGTCGCCCTTCGGTAACGAAGAGGTTCTTATATTCCAGGCTTCACTCAGGCGGCCTTCCTTAATATCGGCCTCACCAAATATAGCGTTATCCCGGTAATTGTTGCCCCGGAATGTTATCACCCCGTTCACGGAGCTGTATTCTGCTCCTTCGCCAAATTCGATCGGATCAGGACGGGAATAAGTTTCGATATCCTTGCCGTTCAAATTAAGTTTGGTTCGTATCTCCAACGCGTCTTCGGAACTTTTTTCGATTGCTGGTTGAGGTACGGGAGATGGTGTCGCTTCAGACGCGATCGTGGGGGACGCTGTATCGAACGGAAAATTCTTCTCTTTTGTTGTACCGCAACTGGAAGCTATAAGTACTATCACGAGTATAAATATGAGAAGGATCATTATAAAGAATATCAACCGCTTCCAATTGATCCTTCTTCTATATTTGGGTTTTTTAGTGTACTTGCCGTAACTCATCCATTTTCCTCCAAACTTACGCCAAGGTTATTATAAAACATGTTTGTACATAAAACCAGATTAATTGCCAAATAATTAAGTGGTGCTACTTATCTTACCAAATGTATCGATAGATTCTTCCCGTAATCAGGAGAATTATATATAACATATTTTTTCGAAGCTTTTTGATTAGTTTTCCATGCTTGAAAGAAATGATTGGACTAATAATGGTAACACCAAACTGGATAATAACTGTATAATAATTGAAAATAATATACAAAACAGGTAAGATTCTGTTGATTTTTACGTGAATTCAAAGTATATTCTATTTATGATTCCTTAAAAAAATCTGCGTATTTGTGGATATGATATTATTATTCGGCATCTTTTGGGGGTATAAATTGAAACTCTTCAAATCGAACAATGGTGACGACAATTCGCAATGGGTCGAAGATCTTCTTGACAGCATGGAAGAACAGGTCATAATAACCGATAAGAAAAAATGCCAGCTTTTGTTTGCGAATGCAAAAGCACGGAATAAGCTTGGCGTAGATCTTTCCGATGAAGATATACGTTGTAGGGATGCGATAGGCAATTTCTATAAAAATATATGCAATAAATGCCCGGCTTTAGCTGAAGAAAAGACCTCAGGGTATTCGTTTGATATAGTCGGCGCCGATGACAGGGTGTATAGCGTAAATGCGGCGGATTCGCTATGGGAAGGCCGGTATAATTCTCAAACACTATATATAAAAGATGTAGATGAGCAAAGGAAGAACATCGAAAGGCTTGAACATTTAGCCTTTTTGGATACACTTACAGGTATACCTAACCGCCGGAAATTCCTAGAGGATTTTGCCGCGATAGAAAAGCAGATCAGTGGCGGTAAGCTAACCGGAATACTCTGTATAATGGATTTGGATAACTTCAAATCAGTTAACGACACATATGGCCATAATACCGGAGACCTGATGCTTAAGGAGTTTGTGAATTACTGTATTGGCCTTATCGATGGAAAAGGGACCTTTTACCGTCTTGGCGGTGATGAATTCCTCATGGTTTTCAACAGACCAGCCAATGGAAAAGACGCTACAGTAGCCGAGTATGATGATGCGATCAAAGGGATTTTTCGCTCGTATACTCTTTCCAATATCGAAACATATTGCACCGTCAGCATGGGTATCGCTCTTTTTCCAAAACATGGCTCGGATACTTCTGAGCTTTTGAGAAAAGCGGATATAGCGCTTTACAGAGCAAAAGCCGCGGGCAAAAATAAACTTGTTGAATTTGTGGATACATATGATACTGCAAAGCGCTTTGTAGATATCTACGTACACATACTTCCAATACTAAACACGATAAACAAAACCGTAGGTTATGAACTTGTTGAATCCTCGGCACTGAGCATAAAGGATGAATCTTCAGATATAATGGCGTTTTCGTCGCTTGATAAGACGCTGGATATTCTGGGTATGGATGAGCTTACGAGCGATGCAAAGATATTCATAGGATATAATGAACAATTGCTTTCGCCGCTCGTGCTACAAAACCTTTCCAAAACGAACTTCGTAATAGAAATAAGTGAAAAGATCTGGAGCAATATCAACATGCTTCCCAAGGTCGTCCAACTGCATAAACACGGCTGCCAGATAGCGATAGATAACTATTCGGCCGATAGTACGGATAAAAAATGGCTTGATGTTGCGGACATACTAAAGGTGGACATATCAAAGACCGCTGAAGGAGACGCAAGGAATATTGCCAGGATAAGAAGCAACAAGCAGCTCATTGCAACGAAGGTAGATACGAATGAGATGATGGAAACCGCTAAAAACTGGGGTTACAAGCTTTTTCAGGGCTACTATTTCAGTGAGCCGAAGATGGTGAAAACAAAGGATATTGAACCGCTTCGCGCGAATTACCTTATGCTTCTTAAGATTGCTAACGCTCCTGGGGATCTGGATTTCAGAGCCATTGCCGCGATTATTGAAAATGACGTCGCGCTTTCCTATAAACTGCTTAAATTGCTGAATTCCGCTGCTATCGGCCTGCGATACAAGATTACGTCGATAGAGCTTGCCGTGGCATATCTTGGCGAGGAAGAGCTAAAAAAGTGGATTACATTGCTTGCCATTCGCGGAGTCTCAGCGGACAGGCCGCTTGAAATCATACGCATTTCGCTGATCCGCGCTTACTTTGGCGAATTGCTCTCCCCATTACTGACGCCGCAGTTGAACAAGAAGACGACTTTTTTGCTGGGATTGCTGTCGTTGATGGATGTTGCGCTAAACATGCCGTTTTCGGAGGTGTTCAAAGAGATAAGCGTCGATGAGGTTATAATGGAATCCCTTTGCAGCCCGGAAGGTGAACTGCGCTTTATGCTTGATTTCTTTAAGAACTACGAATACGGCAATTGGGATTATGTCACAAAATTTGCGGATAAATATCTGTTAAACAGTCAGAGCATAACGGATAAATACCTCGAGGCCGTGCAATGGTATAATGATCTGATCAAGGACCTTGACTGAGTATTCTACGCTGATGGCGAATAACATATCCGGGAGAATCATATATTGAAATTGATATCATGGAACGTAAACGGTATCCGCTCTTGCCTTTCTAAGGGCTTTTTAGGGTTTTTTGAAAAACAGGATGCAGATATTTTTTGCATGCAGGAAATAAAAGCAATGAAAGAGCAGGTTGAGCTTGAACCGATTAATTACAAACAATTTTGGAACAGTGCTAATAAGAAGGGCTATTCCGGTACAGCCGTATTGAGCAAAAAGGAACCGGTAGAGGTCACTTACGATATAGGTATAGAGGAACACGGCAATGAAGGACGCGTTATAACGCTTGAATTCGAAGAGTTCTTTTTAGTCAACGCCTATACGCCAAATTCCCAGCCGGAGCTTGCAAGGCTAAGATACCGTATGCAATGGGAGGACGACTTCCGCAATTATCTAATGGCGCTGGATGGAAAGAAGCCCGTCATACTTTGCGGTGACTTGAACGTGGCTCACAGGGAGATAGACCTGAAGAACCCAAAGACCAACCGACGGAACGCGGGCTTTACCGACGAGGAGCGTGGGAAGATGAGCTTGCTGCTGCAAAGCGGGTTTGTGGACACATACAGGTATTTTTACCCGGACACCGTTGGGGCGTATACCTGGTGGTCCTACATGAGGGGAGCGAGAGAGCGGAATGCCGGTTGGCGTATAGATTATTTTATAGTTTCGGAACGGCTGGTAGGGAAAATCAAACAGGCCATGATATTCCCGGAGATAATGGGCAGTGACCACTGTCCGGTTGGGATTGAACTTGAACTATAAAAGGAGGCTGTACTATGCAATATGAGATTTTTGGTGGCTCTTTACCTGCGGTTACAATGAAACTTGAAGCGAACGAGAAGGTATTTACCCAATCCGGTGGCATGACATGGATGACCAACGGGTTCCTGATGGAAAGCAATATGCGCGGCGGTCTTGGCAAAGCTTTGGGACGAATGTTTTCGGGGGAATCCATGTTTATGGTGCACTATACAGCCCAAAGCCAGGGAGAAATAACCTTTGCATCAACTTTCCCAGGAGAGATAATGGCGCTGGATATTACAGGCAGAGGGATAATAGCGCAGAAAAACGCGTTTCTTTGCGCCGAGGATTCGGTAAACCTTGAAACGAAGTTTACAAAGAAAATTTCGGCTGGGTTGTTTGGCGGCGAAGGTTTTGTACTTCAACGCATCTCCGGCGACGGTATGGTGTTTTTAGAAATAGCAGGCAGCATATACGAAAAAACGCTTGCTCCGGGCGAGGTCTTTAAGGTAGATACTGGCAATGTTGCTGCGTTTGAGGAAAGCGTGCAGTACAATGTTGAAACCGTAAAAGGCGTTAAGAACATTCTGTTTGGCGGTGAAGGGTTGTTCCTCACGGTTTTGACAGGACCCGGCAAGATATGGCTGCAGACGATGTCGGTGCAGGAGTTGGCCAACCGCCTAATCCCGTTTCTTCCGTTGAACAACAGTAAATAGACGATTGCCAATTGAGAGCCTGCATATACGATATATTTGCAGGCTTTTATATTTGATAAGTATTTGAAAAGGTGTAAAATGGATACATAACGATATATTTTTAAGATTTTTTATTGGTGGGGTTTTCTTTTATGGATACTGGATTATTATATGCAAATTTTTTCTGGGAAACGGTTTTAAAGGTGGTTCTGGCCGTTGTGCTGGGGTGCCTTACCGGCTTGGACAGGACGCGAAAACGCTATCCCGCAGGATTTCGCACATATGGTATGGTCTGCCTTGGGGCGACCGTTGCAATGATAGTTGGATTCTATATAGTCGAGCAATTGGGTTACACTGCTTCCGACCCCGCGCGAATAGGCGCGCAGGTAGTCAGCGGAGTCGGTTTTATTGGAGCCGGTACGATCGTATTGAGCGACAGGCGCAGGGTGCGCGGCCTAACTACCGCTGCCGGCCTGTGGTCCGCGGCATGCCTGGGGCTTGCAATAGGCGCTGGCTTTTATCTTTTGGCCGTATTGTGCTTTTTTGGTATAGTCGCGATACAAATGTTGCTGCAGAGGGTAAGCGACAGTATAAAACTAAGGGCAAAGATACTTTATATACATGTAGAGTTAACATCTATGGAAGGCTTTGGCAGCCTGATAAAAGAGATAAAGGCTGCAAATTTAGGCATCAACAGCATTGAAACAACAAGCGGCAGGGATACGGAGATTTACTCGTATTATATGGAGTTGAGACTTAAGGAAAAATGCGTGATGTCCCATCCGGATGTTATAAAGATGATCGAAGACCATGAAAATGTCATTGACTGCGAGGAAATACTTTAGTTGTTTGGCTGCCGCAAGGCAGCCTTATTTATTCAACCGGAATGATTAAGCGGTGTGCATGATAAAGCGATGTGATAAAAGGAATATTGGTCCAAAACCGGACGGAGGATGATAGGTATGGGTTATGAAAAGGCATCATTCGAAGGTATGCTTGATAATGGTACAACTCAAAACAACGCCAGCTTCATAATTACGGAGCATAGCGTGATTTGCCGGACCGAAAGCATGTCGCTAGAGCTGCGCTATGAGGAGATCGGCGCGTTTACGCTCGAAAATTATCGGATAAATATCAAAACGGAGACTGGGATGTTTTCCGCCTTCCGGCTGGGTATCGACACGGAAGAATTCTATATGAAACTTTGGCGGGCATACAATGCGATGGTTCTAAAATCGTTGTTTGTAAACGATGAACCTATACTGGAAGCGCAAGGTGATTTTACTTATGCGGATGCCGGCGGAGAAGCGAGCGGAAAGGCAATATTTGAGCTCTTTGAGCGAAGCCTATGCATCCTTCCTCCCAATACCGGGGCAAGAAGGATACCTCTGGTCTTTGTCCAGGAGATACGTCATGAAGGCTACAAAAGCACCATTATCCTGGATACAGGCGAGACTTATGAGCTTGCTAAACTTGGCGCGGACACAGGTCCTTTTCAAAAAAAGCTGCAGGGCCGAATAGATACGATCCGCTTGAAATCACAAAAGGCCGTGTCCGATCTGGACAAATCGCTCGACGCGGAAAAAAGCCGCTCTATTGCCACACTTATGCCGGAAGGTGCCTGCGCTCCAATCGGTAGTCTTAAGCAGATAAGTCCTGCATATGTAGGTATTATTGAGGGAAAAATCAAAGAGAGCCGCGCGGCTGAGACATACGATTGCCTGAAGGAACTGTGCGTTCCAGACGATATATGCATTGGCATGAAATCATATTTGGCGGGTGAAGATAACGAAAATATCATATGGATAGCGGCTCCGCATGATAATGGCGGCGGAGGCGTTGCGGCTGTTGAATATGCGCTTTCAGAGGAAAGTTCAGCCGCGACGTATTTTTACAGGTATAAGTCGGATTGGAATGTGTTTTGGCGCAGATTGAACCATGCGATGGAGATGATCGATTTCCAACGCGAGGTCATAATGCTGTCCGACGAGGATATTCAAAAGGAAAAACTTTACAAGATGGCTTTGCAGCGGATAATTTCACTGGAAATGCTTCGTCAGGCATTTTGCGGTAGAGCGGTTCACAGAAGCGTGGAATCTTGGATGTCGGAAGCCAAGGCGATATTCGGGTACTAGCTATCAATAGCAAACCCTTTCAAGGATGCCGTTCATATATGCAATAGCGATGCCGTAATTGGTAACGGGGACGCCCTGCGCCTTGCAGCGCATTATGCGCGAAAGTACATGCCTGCGGTTGAACATACAGCCCCCGCAATGGATAACGAGCTTATATTTAGAAAGCTCTTTTGGGAAATCCTTACCGGAAGCAATATCGATATTCAGATCCACCCCGGTGAATCTTTTCAGAAGTGCAGGTATCTTCTCTCTGCCTATGTCACCATCCAATGGGTTGTGGGAGCATGCCTCGGCGATAAGTATGGTGTCGCCGTCAGTGATGCCTGCGATAGCCTTCGCGCCTTTGATATAGAGGTCAAGATCGCCCTTGTCGCGTGCCATAAGTATAGAAAATGAAGTCAGGCGTACATTCTTGGGCAGGATATCGTTTACACGCGCAAACACCTGGGAATCGGTTATTACAAGTGACGGCTTATATTTCAGAGAATCCAGCGCCTTTTCGAGCTCATCTGAACAGACGATGGTCGGTATCGCGTGGTTATCAAGAAGGTCGCGCAATACCTGCTGCTGCGGCAATATAAGCCTGCCTTTCGGAGCCTGTATATCCTGAGGGGCAACCAACAGCACCGTATCATACGGCTCTATCAGATGTGAAGCAAGGGTCTCAGGTTCGAGGTCCTTCGGCACCGCGTTCACGATTGCTTCGCGCAATTCGTCCAGGCCTTCGCCGGTTTTGGCGTCTATTTGCAGGGCCCCATTAGGTAAGTTTTTGCATTTGCCGTTTACGGTCAATATATACGGAATGTTCCTTGCGCGTAGTTCGGAAATCTTTTTCTCCGGCGTAGCTTCAAAGGGAGAAAGCACTATAATTGCTATATCCGTGTATTCAAGCACTTCCGATGTCTTATCTACCCTCAGTTTCCCCAGTTCGCCGGTGTCGTCCCAGCCTGCCGTGTCCATGAACAAAACCGGCCCGATAGGATAGAATTCCATCTGCTTGCGTACAGGATCGGTTGTAGTGCCCGGAACGGGGGAGACAACGGCGACATCCTGCCCGCAAAGTGCGTTCAGCAAAGAGGATTTGCCTGCGTTCCTGCTGCCGAAGATACCTATATGTATGCGGTTTGCATCCGGTGTCTGTTGCATATCTGCCTCCTAAAAACGGAAATCCCGCTCGCCGTGCTGTATCTCTTGAAGGATATCGATCGTTTTCTCCCGGATACCGTCGTCGGGAATAATATGCAATTCGTTTTCTATAAGCGCTCTTCCCAGCTCTTTTGTTTTGTCAGAAGCGTAATCCTGTAGATATTCTTCAAGGGTTATCAGGGCGTTTGGCTGGCATACCTTGCAAATATCACCACTTTTGGCCAATTGCATAAACCTATCGCCTGTGCGCCCCTGCCGGTAGCAGGCAGTGCAAAAGCTCGGTATATAACCGGATGCAAGCAAGCCGGAAAGTATCTCATCCGTGCTCCGCTCATCACTTATCTCAAACTGTGGCGGCTGATCCCAGTTTTGGGAGTATCCACCGACACCAGTGCAGGACCCGGCGGATATCTGAGATACACCTGCCTGTAGGAGCTTAGTACGGAAGCTTTCTTCTTCCCGGGTAGAAAGGATTATCCCAGTATATGGCACTGCAAGCCTTAATACCGAGAGTATGCGTAAAAAATCTTTGTCATCGACCGGCATAAGCGCCGGAAGCGCGTCCTTCGCCGGACGGATGCGCGGTATGCTAATGGTGTGGGGGCCAATGCCAAAACGGGCCTCCAGATGTTCTGCATGCTGCAGCGTAGCTATCGTTTCGTAAAAGCCATCATATAATCCAAAAAGCGGCGCGATACCGACATCCTCGATACCGGCTTCCATCGCACGGTCCATGGCTTCCGTATGATAGGCATAATTCGACTTGGGACCGTTTTTATGGAAATACTCATACGAGGGCTTGTGGTAAGTCTCCTGAAAGAGGATGTAGGTACCTATGCCGGCATCCTTCAAGCGCCGGTAGTTTTCTACCGTGGTCGCAGCGATATTTACATTCACCCTTCGTATGCTGCCGTTATCCTCCATAGTTTCGTAAATGGTAGAGATGCTTTCAAGGATATACTCTATCGGGCAGTTTACAGGGTCTTCCCCGGCTTCGATAGCAAGCCTCTTGTGCCCCATTTTTTGCAGTATCCTGACTTCTTCTGCAATCTGTTGCTGGCTCAGCTTGCGCCTGCAACCGCCGTTTTCATGCTTATATCCGCAATATCGGCAGTTGTTAACGCAATAATCCGAAAGGTAGAGCGGAGCAAAGATAACGATCCGCTTTCCATAGATTTTGCTTTTTATATCCCTTGCCAAAGCCGTCATCTCATCTAGCGTCTCGTCATCATCCAGCATGAGCAAGACAGCAGCATCGGCGTGCGAAAGCCCTTTGCATTCGCCGGCTTTATCTAGAATGTCCCTGACTGCCAAGGGATCGGCTGCACGTTTGCTGCCCTCTTTCATTGCTTTCATTATGGTGCTGTCGTGTATAAATTCCCCGGCTTTCGAGGATTTTGGATCATAAAGCATTTTTATCCCCCTATTTACATCTATATCAATAAATCCGGTATAATTCCCTGTATTTCCGCGGTTCGGCCTTATCCATCAATACGTTTGCCCCGCTGCTCAACCCAGCTACGCCACCGTCCCCCATAAGCTGCCGCAGGGATGTCGCCACGGGTATATGCATATCCTTTCTGAGCAGCCTGCATATCGCTATGGTGTTGAGGCAAAGGTTTGCATTACCGGCGGGCTCCGCCTCCAGCGGCGTATCCTTTGCCGGAAGGAACGGCCCCATGCCTGCCATGTCGCAGCCAATTTCATCCAGAAGCAAAATATCGTTAGCGAGGGTCTCGGTGGTTTGTCCGGGAAGGCCTATCATAAAGCCCCCGCCCTTCAGGTATCCAAGCTTGCCCAGCTCTTTCAAAAGACCTACACGTTTTTTTAGGCTCGCTCCGAAATGTAGTTTTTCATACAGCTCCGCATCTGAGGTTTCATGCTTTATAAGGACCTTATCGGCACCGGCCTCTTTCCATTCCGCATATTCGTCAAAACTCCGTTCCCCGAGGCTGAGAGTTATTTCGATATCAGCCAAGGATTTGATGCCACGTATTATTTCTGATAGCATCCGCGAAGTATAATATAAATCCTCGCCGGACTGCAGGATGACCGTATTAAAGCCTTTATTTATAGCTTCACGGGCACTTTGCAATATCTCCTGCACGCTCATGCGGTAACGCTTCAAAATCTTGTTTGGGCCGCGCAAGCCGCAATACTGGCAAGTGCATCTACAATGATTGGAAAACTCGATTATAGCCCGTTTGACGGTCTTTTCCCCTAGCGTTTCCAATCGCAATACATGTGCTTTTGCTCGCAGTTCATCCGCTTCCTCATCTTTTAACAGCAGCATCTGCTGTATCTCTTTATTGCTCAGGGGCATATTGCACCTTCACCGACGTGTCCTCCAATTTGCCAAGCTTGCCGGAGAGCGATGAGAGTACATCCTGCGGCCCGTCAAGAAAGATAGCAATGATATTCACTTCACGGGTACGGTATGGGATACCCATCCGTCCTATGATATAATCGCCATATTCATGTAGCAATTCGTTCACGCGTTGAGCTTGCTCGCGCGAGGAGATTATTATGCTCATTACAGCCAATCTGTTTGCCATACCTGCCTCCGATCTTACGTTGTTTGCAGTTTTACCTTTTAAGTACATCTGCTTTTATAGTAGAGCCGTCCTGTATCCTCAAAGAAAGTGCACAAAAAAACCTTCCCGAACTGCAGGGAAGGCATGCTAAGCAAAAAAGCCAAATGCACTTGCCTTCCGGATAAGACGATTCTACTCCGTCAGGATTATTATAATTATACCGTTTATTGGCATTTATGTCAATGAGATAAATTTGGTATAGATTATTTTTTTTTCATGACCCCAAATAATTGGAAATAGCATGCGAATATATAAGGCAAAAGGAGCCTTTTGACAAAATATGCAAATATGATAAATTGGAGGAAAAGAAATGAATAAGAAGAGCAACTTTAAGAGAGTAAGTAAAAAACGTGCAACTGCGTTGATAGTAGCGATAATAACAGCGATCGCCTTGTTGGTCCCGTCAATGGCGTTTGCCGCTTCAGGGCTAAGCATAAAGAAAATAGAAGTGGAGCGCACGCATATTGAGGTAGATTTCAATCGAGATGTACAGTGGCAGACAGGAAGCTATGCTACGATAAAGGATTCTTCCGGTAAATCCTTTACGGCAACGCTTTACAACCGTGATGATGATGATTGCGATGTCAAGATATCCAGCTTGCCCGCAGGCAAAAGCTACACCTTGAAGATATACGGAGTGAGCGACTACAGCGGCGTTTCGGCAACACCGAGCCATACCTTCTACATTCCAAAATCTCCAACAAAAGTTTGGATAGAAGAAGTTGACTGTGAAGGCAGATGGCTGGACATTGATTTCAGCCAGAATATACAATGGAAAAGTGGATATAAAGCAACAATAAAGGATTCGTCCGGAAAGAGCTATTCTGCGAAAATATATGACAGGGACAACGATAGCTGCGATATGAAAACTAGCGGCCTCAAAAGCGGTAAGTATTACACCCTGACTGTCAGCGGAATTGCCGTCGGCGGAAAATCTACAAGCGCGTCCATAAAGTTCAAAGCCGGTTATGAGATCAAAACGTATCAAAATTCCACCGGAAAAACATGGAGCGTTTACGATGATTGACGGTATCAATACCTGCTCTGCGGGCGTCGTGCAGACGTCCGCCAGGGTATGGACTGATAAAAATAATAAAATCGAAG
>JAVBOF010000057.1:0-7634 GCA_031550915.1 Eubacteriales bacterium
CAAATTCATAAAAAACTCCAAAATATTTTTTGCCGCGTAACCGATGTTACATAATATTATATCATTTTACGTTAAACTAAAGCCATAAAAACAGGGGGGACAAAAAAATGATAAGAAATATAGTTGAGATAAACGAAGATAAATGCAATGGATGCGGATTATGCGTAGACGCGTGTCACGAGGGAGCGATAGAGATGATCGACGGCAAGGCCCGTATGACGACGGACAAATATTGCGACGGGCTGGGGGCGTGCTTGCCCGCATGTCCGGCAGGGGCGATAACGATTATCCAGCGTGAAGCGGAAGCTTTTGACGAGCAGGCTGTTAAAGAAAAAGAAGAGAAGAAAAAAGTTGAAAGCAAACATGCAGAGCAACAGCCTCTTGCCTGCGGATGCCCCGGACATATGTCAAAGAAATTGGAGCGAACGGAAAGTAAGCATGTGGAAGAGAAGAAGACGGAGACTAGCTATGAAAAACAGGAATCCTGCCTTAACCAGTGGCCGGTCCAATTGCGACTGATAAACAGCCGCGCGGATTATCTAAAAGGCGCCGATATCCTTATCGCCGCTGATTGTACGGCATATGCATATGGAAATTTCCACAAAGACTTCATTGATGGAAGGATATGTATTATAGCTTGTCCAAAACTTGATAACAATGATGATAATAAAGAAAAGCTACAGGAAATTTTGGAAAACAATGATATCAAAAGTGTAACGGTTGTACGCATGGAGGTTCCTTGTTGCGGAGGTATAATCCATGCGGTAAAGGGTGCAATGCTCGACGCAAAAAAAATAATACCCTACAGTGAAATCACCATAGGGCTTGATGGAAGTATAGTAAAATAAACTCTGGAAATTAAAATGGACTACCGTAAATGCCGCTCGATATATTTTTCAAATACGCTAAGATCGGGCGGCTTTAGTTTATTCCTTTTTACGACAGCATCCAGAGTGGCTTCAAGTTTTTGCTTAGCCAACATTATCTCTTCGACAGCCGAAATCTTAATCACTCTCCAATGTAGGTAATATACCCCGGAAAGTGATTTTTAATCGAAGTCCTTATCACCGGATATGCGCCATAGGTAAAGCGAAGCGACCGAACAATACGGAGAAAAAAGGTACCGGTAAGCATCAAAGTCCTTTGAACTGATGCCATCGAGCTTATATAGCTTTTTCAAGCCATTCTTTAAGGCAAAATCGCCAAAGCTGAAAATATTCTTCCTGTTAAGCGAGAAGATCAACAGCATTTCCGCGGTCCATATACCAATACCATTTAGCGCGGACAATACATTAATAACCTCCTTGTCATCCATGTCTTTCAGCTTCAGCAGATCGAGAGAGCCGTCGCATACCGCCGAGGCAATGCCCTTTATATACCCGGCTTTGCGAAACGAAAGCCCGCATTGCTGGATGTCCTCCTGCTTCGCGTTAAAAATTTCCTTTGGATCTAACCCTTGAAACCGCTCGAATAATCGCGCGGATACAGTCTGCGCGGCCTTCGTGGATATTTGCTGAGCAACTATCGATTTTATAAGCGCGGAGAAAAGATCGGGCTCCGTTTCCCTTTGGATATGGCCGTAGTGACCGATCACTTTCTCCATACTTGGATCTACAGACTTCAAATATGAGGTTTCGCGTTCGCCATATTCAAAGAATGCCATCGATACCCTCCAACATCAGAAGCTGTTTTTTCATATCAAGGCCGGCCCGGAAGCCAACAAGCTTTCCATTGCTTCCAATTACCCGATGGCAGGGGATAAAGAGTGGTATGGGATTTTTATTGTTTGCCAAACCTACGGCCCTGTATGCCTTAGGACTGCCAACAACCAAGGCGATATCTTTGTAAGTTGCGGTCTTGCCGAAAGGTATTCTGCATAGAGCGTCATATACCTTTTTCATAAAAACAGTACCCTCGGGAGCCAGTGGTAAAGAAAACTCCCGTTGGGCACCCGAAAGATACGCATCCAATTGTCTGTGTGCTTCCTTGATCAAATCTGTTTCTTTTACAGAATAAGTACAAGAGGGTTCTTCATTCGAAAAATACACGTTGGTAATACTTTTACCGTTATCCGCGATACCGATGCGCCCGATTTTTGTGTCATAAAAAAATACGTTCATGGTAGCCCTCCTGAAAATAAATAATTATTATAAGTTGAACTGCGCGATCATATCCTTCATAGCTTGTCCGCTGTGTTGAAGCAGCCGAAGCTCCTCATCCAGCAATGGCGGCGTCATGGATTGAACGATTCCCGTGCCGTTGACTATAAACGGCAGGCTTATACAAACTTCGTCCAAACCGTATTCACCATGGAGCATGCCAGATACGGTCAGAATATTGTTTTGACTGTTGAAAAGGGATCTGCATATCCTTCTGGCAGAAAGTGAAACCGCGAAAAACGTTGAGCCTTTAAGCCCGATTACCTGTGCTCCTGATGTTTTGACGTCATTTTCGATATCTTTGAAAGCTTCATGTGTGGCGCAATCGAATCTTCGTGGGCAAATATAGTCACAATGGGTCTGCATTGACATGCCGCCTATTGATGTGAGCGACCATGGTATCATAGCCGTGTCGCCATGCTCACCCCAAACATAGGCATGGATATTTATCGGCGCAAGGTTACAATGCTTGGCCAAAGCCTGACGCAGTCTTGAGGTATCAAGCTGAGTGCCCGAACCGATAACCTGGCGCTCCTCAAGGCCGAAGCCTTTTGCGGCAACATAGGTTAGGATATCTACCGGATTGCTTACTATAACATAGATGGCATCCGGCGCGTATTTGACGGTTTTGGCCATGACTTCCTTTGTGATCTCTATATTGTTCTTAGCTAAATCTATGCGTGATTGACCAGGCTGACGAGGCAAGCCTACGGTCAGAATAACGATATCCGAACCCTTTGCGCAGGAAAAATCACCTGCATATATATCTACCGGTTCACAATATGGCGTTCCCTGAATGATATCCATAGCCTCGCCCTTAGCTTTGTCCATATTAACGTCGATAAGGACAATTTCGGCGGCAGTACCATCCACAACAAGGGTGTAAGCAATGGTTGCGCCTACCTTTCCGGCACCGAGAATAGTGATCTTCTTTCCCATAATAAACCTCCGGTAAAAAAAATATATAGAGAATAATGGCACGGGTTTTCCATTTCTCCCCACATTATAGTATATCCAAAATATATTCTTTACAATGTCAGCAAATGGAAAAAGAGACGTTGATAAAATAATAGGTTGAAGGAAATTTTCTCTTAATGGCGGTTAAATCAATGTATCCGCTGTATTAATTTTAAAAATCCATTATTTCGTATTTGGCAATATGATACAATATCTCCATAATGCAATATTACGGAGAGTTTTGATGGATTTTCAATTTGATTACTGGAGCAGGAAATATATTTCTAACCTCGTAGAATATGCAAATAACCCAAACATCGCACGTTATCTCAGGGACGCGTTTCCCAATCCATATACGTACGAAGAAGCTGAAAAATTTATACACCAATGCGAAAACGCTGAGATGGATAAGGCCATAATATATGCTATTATTATAGATGGTGCGGCAGTAGGCTCTATAGGCGCTTTTAAAAAAGATGATGTATATAAAAAAACAGCGGAAATCGGTTACTGGCTTGCAACAGATTATTGGGGCAGGGGCATTATCACGGATGCTGTTGGAAAATTGGTAAATGAAGTTTTTCAAAGGCTAGATGTCGTACGTCTGGAAGCAGGGGTTTTTGCTGGAAACAATGCTTCATGCAGGGTGCTCGAAAAAAACGGATTTACATTAGAGGGAGTTCTTAGGAAAAGTATATTCAAGAACGGTGCCCTATTGGACGGTTTCATGTATTCGTTACTGGTTAAATGAGTTTATTTACAGGGGAAGAAAACAATGATAAGCAGATTTTTAAAATCCATGATACTATCCTTGGCGATCATCTGTATTATATGCCCGGGAACCGCATTTGCATCCCAGGAGGATGATGTTGTGGGTCGACGGGTCTCGATAGAATTAAAAGGATCGCCTACAACAAAAGCTGTTGATATGCAGGAAACCCAGGCACCGGTGGAAATACCTGCTAAGGAAGATGATTTTATCAATGATTTTGGGATGGTTATTAGCAAAGAAACCGAAGAGCAGATAAAGAGTATCGGTGATGAGATATATAATGATACCGGAGTACAGATCACAGTTTTGACAATAGAAAGCCTTCAGGGAGCTGTATTGGAACAATTTACAGCTAACGTTTTTAAGGACTGGAACATTGGCGGAAGCAAGACAGACGGTGTGTTGATATTTATATCTAGGGAAGACAGGCTGGCAAGGATCGAGGTTGGCAAGGCCATACAAAGCCAGCTAACAGCCGTAAAATGCGGAAAGATACTGGATGATTATATGCTGCCCGCGTTTGCACGCGAAGAAAACAACAATGCAGTGATTTCGACCTATGCCGTCGTGACTAATGAAATATGTAAGCTTTATGACTTGGATCCGCTAGATTATGGTATAACAGTGGAATCCGTTGGTGAAATTGATGAGGACGAAAAACCCAAAAGCAAGGACATGGACCAAAATCTTGTGTTCCTGATAATAGCTGTTGTCGCGGTGATTATCATAGGCTTTTTGATACGCGGTGTAGCGAAAACATCCAAAAAACAAAAAAAGTCAGTGTCCCCGCCACCACCAAAACCCGGGAAAGCGGATCCAGATAATTTTAACGATCCGCGCAACATAGATACTATAAGACAACGCCGGGATAACCATACACATCAGATGCCAGGGCACAGGCAAAAGCCCCGGGGAAAGTGAACATCAATTGTGTAAACAATTATTTCCGAACTGAAGATTTTGGATAATAATATGTATGGAATCCAGAGCATTGAACCAGATTACCGGCAGGCACCTGCTTTATGGTATTATAAACGTTCAGATAATCTCCACAGCCAAACATTAGGTTTATTGTGCCAAATATAAACAAGGATATATTTAAGTCTCCGGAACGTATGCCGAAAAAAGCAAAAATAAGCAATGGCAACAATCCCAACAACAGGTTTGGAAAAAGTGAGATAACTATAAAACGTAATTTGGATATGGGCTCCAGATCAATAACGAAGGCTGCAAGATATTTGACCGAATAATAAAAATAGACGGTTGAACCCCATGGAAACAGTATCGCGTGAAGCAATTCGTGCACAGGCATAGAAATGGCGGTAAGTATAAGCGCAAGGATTACCGCTAATAAGGATATCTTCCCCAATCCGCCTTGTATTATTAGTTTTAGGCAAACAGCAGTGATAGACAGGATAATTGGCGGTAAAATAAATTTGGTAGACTGCTTCGCCATTTCATAAAAATCCCCTGGCTCATCATACTGTCTGGCATTATTCGGCATATCTGCCTCCGGAAGATCTTCAAAGCCTCTAAATTTGCCTTTCCAACGCGCTTTCATCTGTTTCATCCCTCAGTGAAACTGCAGATGCAGTTTCTGCCGCTGTTTTTCGCTTCATATAGGACGGCATCAGAACGCTCTATCAATTCATCCAGCGTAATTTTTTGCCCGGGCATATAAGAAGATACGCCTATGCTTATCGTTACATGGTATGTCTGACTTTCTTCGTCCAAAGCGGTTTCTTCCAAAAGCATACGAAGGGATTCCGCAATCTTTTTTGCGCTGTGTTCTATCGTATCCGGCAGAAAAGCTATAAATTCTTCGCCGCCATACCGTGCAAGAATGTCGGTCTTTCTAAGACGTTGCTTTAAATTGGTGCAGACGGCCCTCAGGATATAATCGCCGCTCGCGTGGCCGTAAAGGTCGTTAAAATTCTTAAAATGATCGATATCCATCATCAAGATACTGAAAGGCCTCTTTTGCCTTGTGGAACGCTCAAATTCCCTCTCTGCAAGCTCCTGAAAATATCTGCGGTTGTATAATCCGGTCAGTTCGTCTATCCTTGCCTGATGTTCCAGCCGTTTTATCAAAGTACGGTTCTCTGTTTGATCATAAATAAGCATGCAGATGCCGGCGGATTTTGCGCCTATTATGGTATTTTGGCTAATAGCACGGTATTCCCGCTTATGGTCAGAATCTCCGATGCTGAAATCACAAAAATCATCTCCACTGCCAAGAATTTGAGGAAATCCGGAAACGCCTTCCAGAGAACTGCCGGGCATAAGATCGCAGAGATCAGGAAAAAGGTCTTTGGCAGTTTGGTTTGAATCGAGGTATTGATGCTTTTGATTAAATATTATAACCGCGTCCCGCATAGTTTCAAAAACCCTGTCGCGTGATATCGAAGTGACTTTGAATATACCTATTTGTGAAAGGGCGAATATACCGGTACAGATAACGATGCTTATAGGCGTAAAATCTATGCCCAAAACCGTTATTTTTGAAACGGTGGAGATGCCTGCGATCAACGGCAGGATATTATTTATCATTATGATAATTGCCCGGGCAGAAAAAATCTTTCTGATCATTACATGTGTACGAATGTGCATGGCGAGGCTTACGAGCAACAGCAGGTACAGATACCCGACATGTATAAAATATATAAGCGACGGCTCGGTATGTATATACGTAAATACTCCATTGTCAATAAGCTCTACCGCGTTGTAGTAAAGATGATGAAGAATATCTGTCTGCATCATTGCGAAAACAATGGCGGGAATTATAAACAAAGGTATTATAATACGCTTTTTTATTATTGGGTAATTACAATAATCAAAAGTGAAAAGCAGCCATAAAGGCGCGCAACAGACAACTCCGAGATAGCTTATCCTCGTACCCAAAAACGATCCTTCGAAACTTTGGGCAAACACTTCTATAGCATATCCGCCCATATAAAAAAAAGCCGCGAGCGACAATAGACTAAAAAATAAAGTAAATTTCGCTTGTCGGCGGATTATTGATAATATTGCTAAAAACAGCGAAAAAGCCGTCAATAAAAAAAGAAGGGAGACCACTATAGTTCGTGCCATCAATGCTTTTCCTTAAAAGAGTTTTGATAGATTATACCACATACTTCTTATATGATAAAGCATAAAGATTCAAAACGAACAAATACATGCATAATACCCGAGAATTTTGATTCACAACGCTTAAATGTACTCGGATATTAAAAAGCCATAAAAATCAGTCTAAGACCATTTTGGAAAGGTCCAACGGATCTACGCTTTTGCCATCCTTGAATACGCGCATATTTCCTCCGGAGATTTCATCTATTAGACAAACCTTGCCGTCTACACGTCCGAACTCAAGCTTAATATCGTAAAGCTGAAGATTTTTTGCAGCTAAAACATCTTTTATGACACCACAAATATTTCTTGTCATATCGGCAATATCGTCATATTCTTTAGGCGTCATCAAGCCGATAACATCCAAACCGTCTTTTGTAATAAGCGGATCTCCGCGCTCATCATCCTTCAAGGTCATCTCCACATAGGCAGGGAGATCGGCACCTTCTTTTATATAATCGCCATACCGCTTAATAAAACTTCCAACCGCCTTATAGCGGCAAATGATCTCCAAACCCTTTCCGAATACCGTAGCGGGTTTTACCGTCATCGTCGCGTTTTCAATATCTGACGAGATATAATGGGTATAGATGCCGTTTTTATTCAACAATTCAAAAAAA
>JAVBOF010000002.1:0-18032 GCA_031550915.1 Eubacteriales bacterium
AGGCGAGATGGTAATGAAAAAGCTGAAAGATCTGGATGAGGTGGCGTTTGTCCGTTTTGCCTCGGTCTACAGGCATTTTAAGGATATCAATACCTTTATGAAGGAACTTAACGTACTGTTGGAGGAAAAGCTCAATTGATGGATTACAAGGCCATGATACGCGGCTGGTCTTTGGAGGAAAAGGACGGCCTGGGTATCGTAAGATTCGACGCCCTTGGTAAGTATGCGGTTTCGTACGGGTTTTCGCAGAGGTTTGGCGGCATAAGCGGCGGTAAATGCTCGTCTTTGAACCTGAGTACCAAAAGAAAAGACAACATAGATAACGTGCGGGAAAACTTCCGCAGGTTTTGCAAAGCTATGGGCGTCGATGAAAACGGCGTTGTAATGAATAATTACGATCATGGCGATAACACCGAAGCCGTAGATGAAGGCCACGCGGGCAACGGCTATTTCAGGGAGAACCGGCTGCCGGTGTGCGACGGTATAATAACTAAAACAAAAGGCATAGCGCTGACGACGCTGCACGCGGACTGTACGCCAGTCGTATTATATGATACAAAGCTGCATGTTTCCTGCCTAGTGCATTCAGGATGGAAGGGCACGCTGAAGCACGCTTCTTTGAAAGCCTTGCAAAAGATGGGGGAATGCTTCGGCTCGCAGCCAGAGGACTGTATCGCAGGTCTCGGCCCTTCGATTGGAATATGCTGTTTCGAGGTGGATGAGCCGGTAAAGCTGCTTTTTGATAAAAAGTTCTCCGGGCTGACCGATTATATCGAGAAGCGTGGAATAAAGTACCATATAGACATAGCGAAATGCAACGCGTATATGTTGCACAGGGCCGGCGTAAAGCAGGATAATATCTATGTTTCAAGCCTTTGCACCTATTGCGAAGAGGACAGTTTTTTTTCCTTCCGCAGGGACGGCGAGGGCACGGGCGCGATGGCGCAGATGATGGTGCTGCATTAAACAAAACGCGAATATGTGGTTATTGGCGATATAGCGCCCCGCGGAGGAAGCTGCGGGGTTTCGCGTTTTGCCGGACACCAAAAGGCTTTTTTGGTACGAATTCCGTCTTAAATTATTTTGGGTATTATCTAGTATATTTGAGCCGATGTTATATAATCATATTGAAAATCCTATGCGCATTTTATGGTAAAAGTATAATAGAATAAAAGGTCAATAATAGTTAATAAAGTAAAAAGGCAGCAGAAAGGGGATAGAAACGTGGTAGGCATTATAATTGCCGTAGTTGTGGTTTTGATAATCATATGGTTTATCGCTTCCTATAACGGATTGGTAAAGATGCGGAACAAGCATGAAGAAGCCTTTTCGACGATGGACGTGTATCTAAAGCAGAGGTTCGACCTCGTCCCAAACCTTGTAGAGACGGTCAAGGGCTACGCCGCGCACGAATCGGGAACGCTTGAAAAGGTCATCGCGGCAAGGAACCTTACGGCTTCGGCAGGCAATATGGAGGATAAACTAAAGGCGGAAAACGGCCTAACATCTACTCTTCGCAGCCTGTTTGCCGTAGCGGAAAACTACCCCGACCTTAAGGCGAACGTCAATTTTATGGAGCTGCAAAACAAGCTTTCATCTTTAGAAGCGGATATAGCGAATTCGCGCAAATACTATAACGGCGTGACCCGGAGCATGAATGATAAGGTACAGATGTTCCCAAGCAGCATAATAGCCGGAATGTTTGGGTTCAAAAAACAGCCGATGTTTGAAGTGGAAGCGGAAGAGCGGCAGAACGTGAAGGTGGAGTTTTAAATGCGTAAACTAAAACTGCTTTGCATTGTTTATGTAATATTCGCCGTACTGCTTTCCGCCGTACCGTCCTATGCCGCAAGCGAAGATGCTTCTATAACCAATTATGATATGCGGATTCAAGTTGGTGAAAACAACGTATACCAGATAACGGAAACCATAGATATCAACTTTGCCGTTCAAAAGCACGGCATATACAGGGATATTCCGCTGGTTATAACAAAGCATGAATCCGGCGTTTCTAGGCCTTACGGTTACGGAGGGAGTATCGATGCAAAAACCTCCAATGACGCGCTTATAGATAATGTCAGCGTGCAGGGAGGCGAGTATAGGCTTGAACGTTCAGGCTTTGCGGAGCGGGCGATGCTACGCGTAAGGATTGGCGATCCGGACGAGACGGTGACGGGGTATAAGAAGTATACAATAAGCTATTCCTATGATATGGGAGCGGATAATAACAAGGGCTTTGACGATTTCTACTTTAACCTTGTCGGTCAACAATGGGAATATCCTATAGAACGCCTGACTTTCGGCGTGGAGATGCCAAAAGATTTTGACCATTCCATGATTAACCTCACGGCAGGGGAATATGGTTCCGTAGACAACAGTGGCTTTACGTATGATATACAGGGCAATACGGTAACGGGCAGCTATAATAATGTAATTCAACCGGGCAGCGGGGCCACTATCAAGCTTGGGCTGCCGGACGGGTATTTTATCGGTGCGCGCAGTACTGTCGATTATTCAGATATCATCACGGGCGTCATATCAGCCCTGCTTTTACTCATAACGCTGTTGCTGTGGTTTTTCTTCGGCAGGGATGAGAAGCCGGTCGAAACCATCGAATTCCATCCGCCCCAAAATCTCAATAGCGCCGAAATCGGCTACTATATAGACGGTAAAGTTGAAGACAAGGATATAATGTCACTATTCATATATTGGGCAAATCAGGGCTATATAAACATCATTGACGATGAAGGCAAGTACTTTAAACTGCAAAAGCTGCGCGAGTTTGGCAGCGGAAGGGGTTATGAAAAGACCCTCTTTGATAAGCTGTTCGAAAAAAGCGATACGATAGCGCCGGAGGATATTTCTCCGGGGTTCTATAGCACTATGAACAGTGTGAAAACTCAAGTACCGATGGGTTTTGAGGCGGCGGCGGAGACAAAGCTGTATACGAAGGCGTCCGTCACATGTACTAAGATAGCCCATTTTTTGGCGTCTATCGCCGTAACCGTGGGATTCTACTATATAGTGCAGCCTCTGGCTGGTAGTGTACTAATAAGCATCATTGTTTCATTCGTATTGGCCAATGCATATAATTTGGCGTTCAGGACAATAACCGGCTCCATTGAACTGAGAAATTCCAATACTCGAGAGAAGACTACCAGAAAAATAATCCTCGGAGTCTGTTCAGCTGCAGTTGTGACTTTACTGGTTATTCTTGTGGCTTCTTATATGGGGTTGAGGGTAATGCCGTTTGTCATAGCGGCGGTAGCTTCGCTTGTGATGCATATCATAACCGTGTTTATAAACAAGCGCACGAAATACGGCACAGAGGTTTTGGGCAAGCTGCTCGGGTTCAAAAACTTCCTTATGACGGCGGAAAAGGACAGGCTGGAAGAGCTTGTAAAGGATGATCCGCAATATTTCTACAATGTGTTGCCGTACGCCTATGTTTTGGGTGTGAGCGATATATGGGCAAAGAAGCTCGAAGCGTTCGCCGTTGAGCCCCCAACATGGTATTCAGGCGGGCATATACACACCTTTTCGATGATCTATTTTATGAATTCTATGAACAACGGCCTTGGCAGGTATCAAACGCAGATGAACATGCCGCCCCAGAGCTCTTCCGGCGGCGGAAGCTTTGGAGGGTTTGGCGGCGGCGGTTTCTCCGGCGGAGGCGGCGGCGGCGGAGGCGGCGGCGGATGGTAACGGTGCTGAACACGTTGGCCGTCTTAGCGCAAATTCTTTAATAAATAAAAACTAAGCAATCCGTGAAGGGCTGCTTAGTTTCTTTATATAACGGTAGTTCAAGTCAGCGCCATATATACTTATTCATCGTAAGGATCAAATTTTCTATCGCGACCGGCTTGCCAAGATGGTCGTCCATACCTGCGTCCAGACACTTCTTGATATCATCGGTAAAAACGTTGGCAGTCATTGCGATTATCGGGACGTTTCCCGCGTTTGGCAGACCGCTTGATCGGATAAGCCGAGTAGCCTCAAAACCGTCCACTATGGGCATATGTATGTCCATAAGGATAAGGTCGTAAGCGTCGCTATTTTCCTGAAACAACCTAAACGCCTCGTTGCCGTTCTTCGCCATATCCACCGTAGCGCCGGTAGGCTCCAAAAGCAAAGAGACTATTTCACGGTTTATTTCTATATCATCCGCCAGCAAGACCCTGCGTCCGTCAAACATGCCGATATAGTCCGTAACGTCCAGTTTGATAGGCTCGCTGCCGTCTTTGGCTTTCAAATCATTGCTGCCGGTCTTGAGCCAAACATCAAAATAAAAGCGCGAGCCTTTGCCCTCTTCCGCTTCAACACCGATACTGCCGTTCATCATCTGTACTATGTTCTTCGATATCGCAAGCCCCAATCCCGTGCCGCCAAACCTTCGGGATACACTGCTGTCTGCCTGCACAAAGGAATGGAAAAGCTTTTCCTGCTGCTCGTTGGATATGCCTATGCCGGTATCAACTACTTCCACGCATAATTGGCAATCATCCCCGCGCATCTCCCCAAGCTTTATGTTCAGCGTTATACTCCCTTCCTCCGGAGTGAATTTAACGGCGTTGGATATCAAATTGGTCAATACCTGCCAAAGCCTCTGTTCGTCGCCAATGAGGTTATTTGGAACTGCAGGGTCAACGTTTACGCTGAATTTTTGCCTTTTCTCCTCAATACGGTGGACAACAACATTGTTTACCCCGTCCAGCAAGGCTTTTAATTCAAACGCGCCCTCCATAAGCTCCAGCTTGCCGGATTCTATCTTAGACATATCCAAAATATCGTTGATGACGCGCATGAGATGGGTAGACGCGGTCTGGATCTTTTCAAGTGCTTCGTTTTTCTCACTGATGCTGCCGGCGTTATACGCGATATGTGTCATGCCTATGATAGCGTTCATCGGGGTGCGCATCTCATGGCTCATCGTCGCCAAAAATTCGCTTTTCGCGTTGTTCGCTTTCTCTGCCGCTTCCTTTGATTCAATTATATCCGTAAGGTCATGGAACAGCATCATAGCGCTTTCAACTTCTTCATTGTCATCGAGCATGGGGGTGATATATATAGTATAGATGTTCGGATCGTTCACATAGTTAAACTCGCGTTCCCGTTCCATAACTATAGTCCTGCGCTGCTCCAAGGCAAGCATATAGTTATATTCAAGCTTGTCCAGCCATTCGGGATCGACGATAGGGGCAAACACGTCCCTTAGATGACGGCCGCTTAACAGCCCGAAATTTTGGGTACCGGTAACCGTCAAAAAAGCTTTCGTACAATGCGTCAGCCTCTTATCCTTGTCAAAAAGCAGTATTATATCTGGCGCGTTGTCCAGCAAGAGCTTCAATGTTTTTTCCATTTTCTCCTGCTGCGATGACAAAAAAGAGTTGATATTTGTACGGGCGGCAAGCATCGCCTTGTTTCTCTGCAAGAGTGATTCAAGGCTCCTCAACTGCCGCTTAAGGTTGCGGTTCTCCTTTAAAAGATCCTGCTCTTCAGTTTTAGATACTGCGTTTTGAAGATCTGTCATTCCATACCTCAATAAAAACTAAGCAAAGATTTTATGCTCAAAGCGCACAGGCTATAAAAGTAAAATTGTGGAATCGGTTTACAAAACCGCAGTTGCCGCAAACGGGGCAAACCTCCCCGCCAGAATAAGCAAGATGCCACGGCACGGCATTTCCGATTATCTTTTTGACCCTTTCGATTTCCACAAGCGGCTCAGTCCCCAAAACCATATTCCTTCCAAGGCACGGAAACATTATAATGCAGGATACATCATCTTCCTCCAGCAGCCTTGAAGCGGATTGGTCCGCTGTCAGCAGAATATCGTCAACATCCATCCTGCCGATAGATAACGTGCCACCCTCCGGCATAACACCGCCGCATACCGCGGACCCGTCCTCGTTAAGCGAATATATAGCCCTTGCCAAGGGCTGAGTACCGTCGTTGTAATTTACAACAAAGGGCACCGAACTGAGACCCTCTATCCCGTTGCCGTGTATCAGGCCGATAGAGTTAAAATAATCCGATGCGCTAATACCGTTAACTTCTTTTAATATGCTGCCTTCGGAAGCTGTTATTATGGCTTGCTGTTTTTGCAGATTTTGCTCAGAGGTCGAAGTGACGACAAAGCGAGGTTCTATAGCGCCGCTTATCAGCATCATAGGCATACGGTCCCTCATGCATTCCCCGTTATATATCGTAAGTGAATTGCTATACAGAGCGGTATCGAAATCGCAGGCGATGGTGCCGAATACCGGTACACTTCCGACGGCGTCGTTCAGCGCGTCCAATATAAGCTCGCCCCCGATGGTTCCTATCATAGGCAGAAAAGTAAGCACGAGTTTAGGATCGCCACTAAGCTGCTCTGCGGCAAAATAGAAAGTCTCGCTTGCCGCTTGCTGAAGATTATCGGTAAGCGGGGCGGTGCATGTAACGGAAAATTCGGCGTCATCGGCGGTCAAAACAGAGAGGCACAATAGCATAGTGCCTGCTTGTCCGTTGGTAGCGTTGGTCAAAGTGGTACACCCGATAATCTCGAACGGCAGCGCGTCGCAGATGGCTTTTACAACACCGCTTTCAACATAATCATAAGCGCATGTTATAAATCCAGCGGAATTTGCCAGCAAGGAGTTGTCCAAATCCAATTGCCCGATTATCTCGGATACCGCCGCTTCGGCATCGTCGGGTTCGAACGTATAAGCGTTCAGCATTCTCATAAGTCTCAACCTCTCACAATATATTCGTAACTCTATCATACACAAAATTCTGATTAATCGCTAATATTATGAAGACATCAGGGCTTTACGCATTTTAAAATACATCAAACATCGTCAGCAAACTTCTGATTCTGCCAGACATATCATTATACCACTTTATACAGGTTTTTGTGTATATAAATGACGAATAATGTTGAATAAATATGCTGATACGGTCTTTATCATGTGTTGAATGTTATAGGAGCGGTGCGAATATATGCAATATCGAATCTATAAGCTCGGAGAAAAAGCCACGTTTACAGTCCTTTATATCTATCAAGCGGCTTTCCGCAATGGTGTTTAGCGTATCCTCCTTAAGCTTGCTTAACGAGTCTGTCTTATATAAAAGCGTTGCGCATTCAAAATGCAGGTACAGGCTGCGGTAATCGAGGTTTATCGTTCCGACCACGGCAAGGTCGTCATCGCACAGAAAGCTTTTGGCATGCAAAAACCCCGGCGTAAATTCATATATCTTGACCCCCGCGTTTATCAGGTATTTATAATGCGATCGGGTCAGCCTGAAAATCAGGTTCTTGTCCGGTATGCCCGGCGTCACTATACGCACATCCACGCCCCGCATGGCGGCCAGCTGCAATGCGCCGATCATCTTGTCGCTTATTATCAAATACGGCGTAAAGATATAGAGATAGCGCTTGGCCTGCGTGACAATATCCAAATAGATGTTTTCTCCAAGGGAATCCTTCTGCAAAGGTTTAGCCGCATATGGCAGTACAAAACCATTCCTTGCAACAGCGTCCCCGTCCGGCGTCCCGTCGTTCTCCACCCTCTCGTGCGGCAAACAGAAGGCGTTCCACGTTTCAAGAAATATCTGCCTGTAGCTCTGTATCGCTTTGCCGCGTATCCTGAGCCCCGTATCCTTCCAAACTCCAAGCCTGTGGTCCTCGTTTATGTATTCATCCGCTATGTTGATACCGCCGCTAAATGCAGTATGTCCGTCCACTACCATTATCTTGCGGTGGTCACGATAATTCAGTATAGCGGAGAGCAAAGGCATAAACGGGTTGAATACAACGACCTTTATACCAAGCTCCCTAAGCTTAATTGCGTGCTGCGGTGTGAATATATTCATGGAACCGGCATCGTCGTATATGAGCCTGACGTCGACGCCCTCTTTGGCCTTACGGGATATGATTTCAAAAACCTGGTCCCACATGCCGCTGTTCTCGTTTATGATGAAAAACTCCATCCAAATATACTGTCTAGCGTTATTCAGCTCCTCCAGCATATCCTTGAACATATATTCGCCAAAGGAATAATACTCGGTGTCCGTGTTCTCATATACCGGATAGGAAGAATTTATTGCATATTGAAAGCATCCCGCGACCCTTTCATCCTGCTCCCTAAGCCTGTATAAAACTCCCATATCCTGGCTCAGCTTCATTGTGGCTTCGTCATGGGCAAGACTGATCTGCTGCCTCATATGGTCTTTCATCAAATTGCTTCCAAGCAAAAGGTAAAGAAGGCAGCCAAATATAGGTAAGACCAGAATAATGATAATCCATCCGATTTTGTAGGCCGCTATTTCATCCTTTTTTATTATGCCGAGCAAAATGAATATATCCAGCACAACGCTAAAGGCCGATACTATAGGCACAAGGCTAACGAAGCTGCTCAAAAGAAAATACACAAGCAGAACCTGCACAACGAGCAGGAATATAGTCAAGGTAAGCCTGTTGAATACTTTTTTGAACGCTTTCATCCGTCACTTCCAAACTAGATTCTCCGTATACTTAATTATAAGGTATAGTGCCAAAAAAACAATGATTATCTCAAAGCATAGCGCAGATAAAAACGGGAAACCCGCAGCCAATAAGCCGCGGATCCTCCATTCTAAGCCATGCCGATTTGCCTCCATGCCTCTGAAGTATGTACAGCGGCATAAATTCGGATTATATCGCTTTACAATACGAACTCCTTTTTATCGCCCTTCATTGATACGCATACTGCTTTTGGTTCGTCCAGGCAAAAGATTTCAAATTTGCCATCGCCGACGGCATACATCGAACCCAGCATAGGCATAATATCAAGTGCTTTCTTTTGGCTGTCTTCGTTGGTACAGAATTTGGCTTTGCCGCAAATACGCAGCGTATTCATATCTGCGTCAACACAACTTATCTCTACCATAGGGTTTGCAACCATCTGCCTATACATATCCTTTTGGTTGTTTGTGCAAAACGCCAGCTTGCCGTTATACTCCATAACAAACCCAAGCGGGCGCACATGAGGAGTGTTTCCGTCGGTTGTAGCCAGATAATAGACCTTACTGTTGTTCAAAAAATCGATAACCTCTTTCATAATTAAGCCATCCTTTCCAATAGTTGAGAATTTGATAATCTAATGATATAATTTTAAATATATAGTATGAAAAATGCAAGAACGCAGTATATACTGACTAAGTATGTTTTATGATATTTATGGAAGGAATGTAGATCATGACGACAAAAGATTCAAAAACTATTTCGGAATATGAGGAAATGCTGTGCCCTGTCCGTTATACAATGGATATCGTCGGCGGCAAATGGAAGCTGCCGATCCTATGCATGCTTGCGGAAGGCAAACCTCTCAGGTACAGCACTATAAAAAGAAAGCTTCAAAATGTGACCAATATGATGCTGGCGCAATCACTCAAAGATTTGGAATCGTACGGTATGCTCTTCAGGGAGCAATATAATGAGGTGCCTCCGCGTGTGGAATATACGCTGACAGAAAAGGGCATAAGTATCCTTCCCACATTAAAAGCCCTTGGCGAATGGGGTTCGCTTGCCCTTAAGCAGGATATCAACTTCAGGGAGTTTTGCGCAAAATGCAGCGAAACAGTATAAAGCCATAATAACAGGATAAGCCGGGGATAAACCTCCGGCTTATTTTTGTGCCTGGATAGACGGCAAATGCGCAAGTCTTTTTTCTGTACTAAACTGTTTGACATAGAAAAGACAGGATGCTAATATTACTTTATCAACTATTAGATAAAGTCTAATAGAGGAGGTAATACAGTGGCCATAAAAACAGCAAAATGCGCGTGCGAAGGCGGGACGCTTATACGCTTTATACAACCTTATATACTGTCTTTTTTGGCCTGTGGGGAAGACTACGGCTACAATATCATACAAAGGCTGGAGCAAACCCGAATTTGGGACGGGCAGGTGCCCGACGCGTCCGGCGTATACCGCACGTTAAAAAGTATGGAGCAGCGCGGGCTTGTACATTCTTATATAGCTACTTCCGAAAATTCCACGCAAGGCCGGAGGGTATACTCCATCACACCTGCTGGAATAAAGTGCATGGCATCCTGGGAAAGCACTTTGATAGAATACCGCAAGGGCATAGATGACATAATCGATTCAATCCAAAAGATAAGGGCTTAAGGAGACAATTAAATGCGCCTGGATAAAACACTGGATACCATACTGGAAAATGCGCTTGACGGCCGTACGCTAAAACGCAAAGAATGCGAGTACATGCTGGCATTTAATGAGACATCGTTGGAAGCCTCTTTAATACGTTCAACAGCCAACGACATGATGCGTAAAAAAAGCGAAAACTCAGCTATAATACTGGGCCAGGTAGGAATAGACATAGGGGATTGCCCCGGCGGATGCAAATTCTGCGCGTTTGGCGAAGGCCATACAAAAATGGAGTCCGGCAGCCTGTCAGACGAAGATATAGCGGAGCGTGTGCGTGGGTTTACACAGGAAGGCGACCTTTACGGCCTCTTCCTGATGACGATGCACGATTATAAGCTCGATCGCTTTTTGAATGCCGTGAGGATAGCCAAAGCAAATATGCCGGGTACCACCCAGCTTTGGGCAAATGTAGGGGACAGCGATACCGATACGTTCCGCGAGATGAAAAAGGCCGGTATCGACGGCGTTTACCACGTTTGCCGCATACGGGAAGGCATAGATACGAAACTGGATCCCAGAGGCCGCATAAAAACTATGGAGAACGTTCTGGAAGCCGGATTATCGCTCTATACATGCTGTGAACCGATAGGCCCCGAACATACGCCGCAGGAGATAGTAGAAAACATGTTTATAGGCATTGATATGGGCTGTACGCAGCATGCCGCGATGCGGAGGGTAGCAGTAAAGGGCGCGCCTCTTGCAAAGTACGGGCAAATAAGCGAGCTTCGCCTTGCCCAAATCGTAGCCGTAGTTGCGCTTGCCTCGTTTACAGTACCAAACATGACCTATGTTGGCGTTCATGAACCAAACCAGCTCGCATACGTATCCGGCTCCAATATAGTTACCGCGGAAAGCGGCGCAAATCCGAGGGATAACAAGGAGGATACGGCAAAAGGCCGGGGACTGGATCTTGACGTATGCCGCAGAATGCTTTTGGAAGCGGGCTTCAGCTATATCCGCAAGGGCAACGAGGAAAAAATTCCAATAAAATACTAAGCCGTCTTAAGATTGTGCGCAAAATCGGTGTAAAGCCGCGCAATAAATATTATTTTAGCTAATGGAGGAAACATGAATACTTATTACGATCCGGAAGACCTTGCGCAGTTTGGCAATATGGGTGAGGACGCACCCGAACTTTGGGGGAGTTTCATGTCATACTACGGAAAGGTCTTTGAAGACGGCGCCCTTTCGGCAAGGGAAAAAGCGCTGATAGCTTTTGCTGTAGCACACGCTGTTCAATGCCCTTATTGCATAGATTCCTACACACAGGCGCTTCTGCAGATGGGCGTCAACCAAGAGCAGATGATAGAAGCCGTGCATGCCGCTGCCGCGATCCGCGGAGGAGCGACGCTTGCCCACGGGATGCAGGCTAAGAACACCATAAAAAAGCTGGAAATGTGATAATGCAGATGAAAAATCTATACCTCGAGCGGTTAAAGGATATTAAACCATTCGATTCAAACGAGGCATGCAGACAATTTGGCGACACATTGGAAAAGCTGGATATCATGCAATTGAACATCGGAAGGCAGTGTAATCTTTCGTGCAAGCATTGCCATATAGAGGCGGGAGACGGGCGTACGGAGGAAATGGATATCGATGTTATGCTCGCCTGTCTGGATGTTTTTGAGAAAAACGCGTTCAGTACGCTGGATATAACCGGAGGCGCTCCGGAGATGAACCCAAACTTCCGTTTTCTTGTTGAGCAGGCTGCAGCTAGAGGAATACATACGATAGTACGCACGAATCTAGCCATAATGGAAGCGCCCGGGTACGGTGATATTCCGGAGTTTTGCGCGCAAAACAAAGTGGAGCTTTTTGGTTCGCTGCCATATTATTCCGAAAAGGATACGGACAGGCAGCGCGGCCAGGGTGTTTTCTCCGCATGCATTTCCGCTTTGCAAAGACTCAACGCCTTGGGCTACGGGAGGGATGCAGGCCTCGTGATAAACCTAGTATATAATCCGGGCGGGGCATTCTTACCACCGGGGCAGGAAAGCCTTGCCATCGAGTACAGGAAAAAGCTAAGCGGTCAATTGGGCGTCGAATTCAACGATCTTTACGCCATCACAAACAATCCCATAGGCAGATTCGGAGATTTTTTGGATAAAAGCGGCAATCTTAAAGGGTATATGGACCGCCTGACAATGGCCTTCAACCCGTTGGCCGCAGAAAACATGATGTGCCGCAGCCAAATATCCGTGGATTATGACGGCATTATTTATGATTGCGACTTCAACCTCGCGCTTGGCTTGAAGGCAAATATCCCTTGCCGTATCCAGGAGCTGAAGGATACGCCGCTCACAAGACGGAGGATAGTATTCGGCAACCATTGCTACGCGTGTACCGCCGGAGCGGGCTCAAGCTGCGGCGGCACCACTACATAGCGAATAATAAGATAATGATGAGCAAACATGATGAAAAAATATATGTCATACACGATTGTGACAATACATTCGGCATCAAAGGGCGTCCGGTAGATGACGGCTTAGCACTGCTATATCTTTTGGGCAAACCCACTGCGGAGCTCGTCGGCGTAACCGCAACGTACGGAAACGGCACCGTAAACGAAGTATACGAAAACACAATAAATATGCTTAGGTATATAGGCAGGGGAGATATACCAGTTTCGAAGGGCGCTGCATCCAAAGAAAACAGATATTCGGAGGCCGCCGAGTTTCTAGTAGAACAGGCAGACCGTTTCGAGGGCAAGCTTAAGATACTCGCGACGGGCGCGCTTACGAATCTTTGCGGGGCGTATGGGCTGGATAACGGGTTTTTTGATAAGTTAGGCGAGCTTGTATTGATGGGCGGCATAACAGAACCGCTTTATCTAAATGGGATAACGCTGGACGAATTGAACTTCTCCTGTGACCCCGAAGCCGCATATTGCGTCCTATCCAACGCAAAAAATGTTTCGATAGCAACGGGGAACAATTGCTTGCCGGCGTATTTTACCCATGAGGAGTACAGGCGGCGACTGACCGGCGCGCCGGAGTCAAAAGGCCTGTACATATACGGTCAAACAAAAAGCTGGTTTGACGAAAAAGTCAAAATATTCGATTTGAACGGATTCTACGCCTGGGATGAGGTCGCGGCGGTATATCTGCTCGAAAAAGGCCTTTTCGAAAACCATGAGCACATATGCACGCCAAGCACGGCAGGCCTTCAAAAAGGCTATATAGACTGTCATAAAGGATATTTGCCTGCATTTATGTTAAACTTGCCCTCAATAAAGGACGCAGGGCTTTTTAAAGAAGAACTGTACACAAGCTGGTTAGGAGAAGACCTGTAAACAGATGGCGAACTTCTTATCAAAAAAGCATCAAACTCAAGCAGTACAAAACTAAAGCGGGCTGCCAATATGGTGCCCGCACTCTGTTAAAATAGCTCAAAAATGGCTGGCTTTACCTCAAGCCAGATATTTCCCAATCTCCATGCTAACTTCCTGATAGCTTTTTTCCACCTCGTTAAGGCCGTCTATCTCTCCGGCTATCCTGCCTTCCTTAAAGACGCAGATGCGCCTGGATAGCTTTATCAATTCCGGCATATCGGATGATATAAGTATGACGGCTTTGTTCTTTACCTTGGCAAGGTCCCAGATTATGTTATGGATAAACTCCTTCGCGCCGACATCAACGCCGACGGTGGGCTCATCTATTATAAGTATATCGCAATCGGCGGCCAGCCATTTCGCAATACTAACCTTTTGCTGGTTACCGCCGCTCAAATTGTTGACAACCTGCCTAAGGCCGGTTGTTTTTATCTTCAAATCGTCTACCAGATCCCCGCCTATCCGGTCTTCCTCAGCTCCGTTTATAAGCCGCAAGACCTTTGATGTCAGCTGGTTCCAAATAGTTACGCCAATATTCCTTCCGACGGCAAAGGATAAAAACAGCCCTTCCTCTTTGCGGTTCTCCGAAACATAGCCTATATGGTAGTTTCTTAGCGCGTCACGCATGGATTTTATCGACGCTTCCTTACCGTTTACAAAGACATGGCCTCCATCCTTTTTATATACGCCCAATATGGTCTTCGCAAGCTCCGTCCTGCCGGAACCGACCAACCCGTAAAACCCAAGCAGTTCGCCCTTGCGTACCTTAAAGCTGATATCTTCAAACATATTGTCCAAAGTATAATTTTTTACTTCCAGCGCAACGCTGTCTTCCTCAACATCGAGAAATCCCATATATTTATCCAGAACGACCTCGCGCCCAACCATCATCGTTACGAGATCGGATTTTTCAACATTTTTATTGTCTATAGTCCCAACCAGCTCTCCGTCGCGAAGCACGGATATCCTGTCGCTTATCTTAAGGACTTCCTCAAGCTTATGAGATACAAATATGACAGTAGTACCGTTTTTTTTCAGCCTGTCTATTATTTTAAAAAGCGTTTCGGCTTCGCTTTCCGTCAGCGAGGCTGTGGGTTCATCCAGCATTATCAGTGACGCGTCGAGGCATAGTGCCCGCGCTATCTGAATCAGCTTTTTCTGCGCGACAGTCATCTTTCGCACTATATCCGTCGGTTTAACGTCCAGATCCACCATGTCCAGATACTTCTGCGTAAATTCGTTGGCTTTCTTCCAGTTGATAAACCCGCGTTTGGCAAAATTGCCAAGCTGGTCCAGTATTATATTCTCCGCAACGGTGCTTTCAAGTATGACCTGCACCTCCTGGTGCACATATCCTATCTTGTGGTTGATCGCGTCCCTGCTGTTCTTAAAATGTACCTTTTCACCGTCGATGAAGATCTCGCCCTCATCAGGCCTGTGGTCGCCGCTGATAACCTTAATAAGAGTGCTCTTTCCGGCGCCGTTTTCGCCCAAAAGCGTATGCACCTCACCATCCCTAAAAGTGATGGAGACATCTTTAAGCGCTTTTACGCCAGGAAACTCCTTGCTAATGTATTTTAGATCCAGCATATTACCTCCAAGGAATTATAGCCCGGGCATTATGGCATACATAATACCCGGGCCGCATCTACATCAAGCCGGTGGATTGAGGACCTTCGTCTCCAGACCGTTGACCCATTCCATCGTCAGATCTATCAAGGTTTGGTTAAATGTGTCTATATTTTCCTTTGTTACTATCATGTGGGCGCCATACTGGAAGTATGCGTCCTCTTTGGGAGTCCAGCCCTGCATGAGGTAGTTCAAAAGTACCATCGGGGAGTAACCCATATGGAAAGCGTTCTGTGAGGATGTTCCGTCAAAGATACCGTCGCGTATTGCCTGCAGGCAAATCTCGTTGGTGTCGCGTCCTATGAAATAGATATGCTTCTGGTCGGGATTCTTTTCATAAAGCTCGCGCAATACCGGAACCGTACCATCCGTAGGGTTGGTATCCGTGGATAATATGCCGTCAAGATCGCTAAGATGCGCGGCGATAGCATCGCCCATCTTACGCTGCCCAACATCCGGCTGGGACATATCGGATACGACTTCAAGTACCTTTACGCCGCGTGCCGCAAATACTTTTTCGGCCGCTTCCTTACATTTTTGCGCGTTCAGATCGCCGAGCGATCCGATAGCAAGAAGTACCTTGCCATCCTTGACGCCGTTCTTTTCCATTATGTCTACAAGAGCCGTTGCAGCTTGATCTACGCAATTCGGTATATCTGTGCCACAATAGAAGCTCGCGTCTGTCGGCATGTTTGTTGTTGCGCCAAAGTTAACGACCTTTGCCTTTTGGCCGACAAGCTCCGTATACAGTCCATTGGCTCCGCCGGGATCGGCAGGGAAGATAGCCATAGCATTGTAACCGTCAGCTGCCCAAGCGCGTATCAGCTGATCTTCTTCCGTCTGGGACCAGTCTGTGCCGATACCATGCATAACTTCTACGCCATATTCCTTACCAAAGGCTTCTACGCCCTTCCACATCTCATCAAAGAATGGATGCGCTCCGGCCTGATACCAAAGGAACTTTGCTCCTTCTGCCGCTTTTTTCGCTTCCTGATCACCGGAAACTTTTTCGGCAAGTTCGTCGATATTGGATTCTTTGCTGTCTCCTGCTGCAGATGCAGGAGCCTCAGCAGGCTGTTGCTCTACCTGTGCGGGTTGTTCGGCAGCCGCATTGTCCGCGCTTGCCGCCGGTGCCTGAGGGGCGCCGCAGCCCGTAACCATAAGACCAATAGCCAAACCCAGACAAATCAGTACCGAAATGATTTTCCTTCGTTTCATACTTTAGATCCTCCTTTTTGTGAATGACATTGTGATATCTATATTAAAGCCGGCGTCCAGTGCTAAAAGCCATCGCTCCAACACTTTATTACGGCATTAATTCTTATGGTGCTCGTTATATTTCTCTCTAAATACCTCAAGTATAACCGCCGCAATTATGATCGCCCCAAGGAAGGAGTTAAGGAAGTATACGTTTGCATGCAGCATAACAAGACCGTTCTTTATGATAGTGATCAATATACAGGCTGCAAATATACCGATCATAGTGATCTTACCGCCAGTCAGCGCGGTACCGCCGATAACGGCTACGGCAAACGAGGTTATCATCCAATCGTCACCTATGAGAGGGGAGGCGGCGGCCATACGCGCGACGGTGAAAAGTCCCGCGATACCAGCCATCAAAGCGGAAAGAATATTTGCGGTGAGTATTATCCTGTTTGTATTTATGCCGGACATCCGCGCGGCTTCAAGCGAGCCGCCCGTCGCGAGCAGCTCGCGACCAAGCACCGACTTTTTGAAGAAGATATGGAAATATACAAGCGAAAGAACCATTATAACGAAAATTATCGGAAACATCCCGCCGATATCGTTTTTAGCTATCCATGTGAATGAGCGGGGGATATCCCCAAACGGAAACCCTCCAGTCAAGCCCTTTACAAGCCCGGTAAATATAAACGAGGTCGCCAGCGTCACAATAAACGCGTTTATCCGCAGCTTTGTGATCAGCATGCCGTTTGCCAAACCGCATATAACGCTTACGATAAGGCTTGCGATCAATGCCAATATAGGATTGAGACGCAAGACAGACATACAAAAGCCCGCGGTTATCGCGGACATGCCGCCGATTCCGCCGATCGAAAGGTTCATGCCGCCAACGATAATTACAAAGGCCTGCGCCATCGCTATAATATAGTTTTCGCTGGATGTACGAAGCACGTTGAATATATTGTACGGGGTGTTAAAACTGCTGTTGCCGATCGAAAAGATTATCCATAATATCAACAGCGCGGCGACGGAGCTGGATTCGCTCTGCCTCATCAAAAGGGACGCGAACCCTCTGCCGATACCTTGCTTTTTTACCGTGGTTTCCTGTTTGCGCATTCTGCTTTTTCCTCCCAATATTAGTAGGACCAATAGCCTATGGGCATATTGCTATAAATTAAGGCGATAGATGATTCTATTCGGATATATGTTTATTTTATGACATGCTCTTCACAAAAGAGGTTCATCGCCACATCCATAAATTGATATGCGTCGTCCACACCCGCTTTTCCACGTTCGCTGTCATAGTCCTCCATCATCTCCTCGTATGTATCCCAAACGAGTATTCCAACGCCATCGAATAATCGTCCTTGGCCAGATTTTCCGTGAGCTTCAGGAATAGGCAGGCATACCTTGTAGTTCTTGATGTTCTTCCATGATGCGGCAAATTGGGCATGGTCGTTCAGCCAACGGTTTTTGAATTCTTCCTCTGTTTGGCCGGGCTTCGCCTTGACGAAACATATGCATTTTATCATTGTATTTACCTCGTTTGGCGTTTTTGTCCTATCCGTCCCAACGGGCACGGCTTGTATGTACAGCCTAATATGATAGCTGCAAACGAATGCAGTATAAAACAAAAAAACCGGCAATGTCTGACTTCGATCTGGCCTTCGCATTTTATAT
>JAVBOF010000023.1:0-12455 GCA_031550915.1 Eubacteriales bacterium
CCTGACGGAGTTCGGATGCAGCATTAGCGTAAGGGTCGGCTTCCACGAAACCGGCGCAGGAAGCTGTTCTTCCGATGGGGTCATTATCCTTCAGCTGAAAGATGATTGTGAAGAGATACTACAAAGGCTGGAAGGCCTGGAAGGTGTCAAAACAAAAGTCATTAGTTTTGATTAATATAACTCAAATAATAAATGATCTGTGATAAATCGTGTGTACGTCTTGGATAGAGGAGCAGAATGCACTTTAGTTTCACAGATCATTTTCTTGATTATCGGGGCTGATAATTGGCAGGTATTTTTGCTGGCATAACAAATCTAATGATCTGATGAGGTTCGCTATGGAAGGATTGATATCGGGAAAAGGTATAACAAAGGTATATAAAACAGGAGATGTTGAGGTATTCGCACTGAGAGGCTTGGATTTTTCGATATCTGAGGGTGAATTCAATGTTATACTCGGGCCCAGCGGTTCCGGAAAAAGTACGCTTTTGAATATAATCGGAGGTCTTGATACGCCTAGTGAAGGGGAGCTTTTTTACCGTGGAAACAGTCTGATAAACATGGATAACAGACAGCTGACAAACTACAGGCGATCCACTATCGGCTTTGTATTTCAATTCTATAACCTGATGCCAAACCTCACCGCGAAAGAGAATATCAAGCTGGCTTCTGATGTGGCTGATGCCCCGCTGGATATCGGCCAGCTTTTACATGAGATAGATCTTGAGGACCGTGCAGGATATTTCCCTTCGCAGCTTTCAGGCGGACAGCAGCAACGAATAGCAATAGCGCGCGCCGTTATCAAGAACCCGGATCTTCTGCTTTGTGACGAGCCCACCGGGGCACTGGATCTTTCTACAGGCATACAGGTGTTGAGGGTCCTTCAAAAATTCAATAGGGAATATAAAAAGACTGTCGCGATAATAACCCACAATTCAGGTATAGCGGCTATGGCGAATAAAGTTTTTATTCTTAAGGACGGGCAGATAGCACAGGAATACCGGAACGAAAGCCCGGTTGACGCGGAAGAGGTTAAATGGTAAAAACAATTTTTATAAAAGCCCTTCGCGATATCAAATATCATAAGGGCGCATACATAGCCTGTGCTTTGGTTATGGCTATCGGTATAACCGCGTTTGCGGGACTTTCGCAGATGTCGGACTCATTACCGCAGACGCGCGACGATTTTTACAGCAGTTGCAGATTCGGTGACGCGTTTTCTTCGGTTGAATCGATGCCGTCTTCTATGCTTGGCCGGGTAAATGCGATAGATGGAGTTGAAAAAGCTTCCGGAAGGCTGGTTTCGGAATTCCGTATGGAAAACGAAGAAAACCGTTCTGTAACAGTAAAAACAGTTTCCTATGATAGCAACGATGAAAACAGGCTGAACGATATAATTTGCAAAAGCGGACGGTTGCCAGATCCGGGTTTGAGGGAGGCAGTTCTTTCTGAGAGCTTCTTTACCGCGAATGGTTTTCATATAGGCGATGAACTAACGCTGGTCATCGGCGGCCGGGAATGCGGCTTTGAGATAACAGGGACGATACAATCGCCGGAATATATCTATGTGGTCTCTGAGGGCAGTATAATGCCCGATGACAAGGCGTACGGCATTGCTTTTGTACCATTGGATGTTTTGAGTAGTTTGATGAATATGACCGGCGAGTACAATGATATCTCGGTAAAGCTTATTAGCGGGAAGAAAATAGAGGACGTCCAACCGGATATTGAGGAGGCCTTAAAGCCGTATGGTCTGAAAACCTTCGTTCGGGCAAAAGACCAAGCGAGCAACAATATGCTCGGCATAGAAATAAAAGGGCTGCAGAGCATGGTAAGCAGTATTCCGATAATGTTTCTTATTATCGGTGTAATAATCATGATGGTAATAGTCAAGCGGACTATAGAGCAGCAACGCACATTGATCGGCCTAATGAAAGCCATCGGATACACGGATATGCAGATATTGGCGCACTACGGCGTTTATGGAGCGGTGATAGGTATTGCAGCGGCGGTTATAGGAGGGCTTGGCGGTTCGGTACTGGCGGGGGGAATGGCGTCGTTGTACAGCGTATACTTCCATATGCCTTCACTTACCGGGACGTTGGAACCCGCGGCGATCATCCAGCTCGGCCTGCTTTCCCTTATTGCGGCAATCCTCGCTTCGTTCCTTGGATCCCGTGGGGTTTTGAAGATGCAGGCGGCTGAATCGATGCGTCCGCCCGCGCCGCCACCGGGAAAGAAGATACTATTAGAAGGATTCACACCGTTTTGGAACAGGTTGAAGAGCATATCCCAGATGGTTTTGCGGAACATATTCCGAAATAAAGGCCGCACGGTCCTTACTTTGTTTGGACTGACAATCTGCTATAGCATGATTGCCGCGGTGTTTGCGTTTTGGCCGATGGTCGACTTTCTTTTTCAAAGGGAATTCCGTGATGTTCAAAGGTACGATCTTAAGATAGGGCTTTCAACATATTCGAAGGCCAAGGCAGCGGAGAACGCCGCATTGGCTTTACCAGGCGTAGTAACGGCGAACAGCACTGCGGAGTTGCCGGTTACAATAACGAAGGATGAAAAGCGAAAGGACACGACTCTGATCGTTTTGGAACCGGATAACGAGCAATATCTGCTGTACGGCGTGGATGAAAAGCCGATGCGTTTACCATTGGAAGGTGTAGTTATATCGAAAAGGCTTGCCGAAGTACTGGGCCTGGGAATCGGGGATGAACTGCTGCTGGATTCCGCCTGGCCGGACGTGGAGTCGCATACCTTTGTGAGCGGAATATGTATACAGTACTTTGGGATGAACGCGTTTATGGATAGGGAGTATTTTGTAAAGACCTTTGGCGTCCCCGCGATATCCAATTCCGTCATGCTTATGACCAGTGATCTGCATAATGACAGGGAGCAGCTATCCAACCAGCTAAACAAAGCCCGAAACGTCTCCGCATATGCTGACCGGGGTCAGATGCTGGACAGCTTGTTGGACCAGTATGCAACATCGATGTCCGCACTGTATGTTATGGCTTTACTTGCGGTATTTGCGGGCTTTGCAATATTGTATAACGCAAGCGTAATATCGCTGTCTGAAAGGATACGGGAACTTGCCTCCATGCGGGTTTTGGGGTTTTCTGTACGGGAGACCGTCGGCGTAATTGTATTGGAGCAGGTCATTTTACTATTGATTGGAGTTTTGATTGGCATACCGGTTGCCGGGCAACTTATGCAGGCGTTGGCTACCAGTATGGCTAGCGATTCGTTTGCAATACCTGCAAAGATACCGCCAGTATCATACATTCTTGCCGCTTGCAGCACTGTATTTGCCTTGCTTGTTGCTACGCTGTTTACAAATAAAAAGGTGCAAAAACTGGATCTTGTAGAGGTTTTGAAACAAAGGGATTGATTTATATACAAATTGAAAGGACTTGATGCTATGAACGCAGCAGCCAAATCGACTCGTAAGAAATTAAAATGGATCATAATCGTCGCAATTATAATTGTAATAGCGGTATTTGCCGCGCTTTCCTCTATGAAACCAATGGCGGTCGACGCGACGGTTCTGGAAAACCAGACCGTAGAATATAAGTTTAGCGAGGAGGGCATAGTCAAGTCTAAGACCAATACTGCCGTCGCATCGGATGTTGCCGGCGTTGTAAAGAATATAATTGCCAAGGAAGGCGATATCGTTAAAAAAGGCGATAAGCTGATTGAGATGGATGTTGAAGATATCGGGACACAGATAGAAAAGAAAAAGACCGAGCGGGATAATATCGAAGCCCAGTGGAAGCAATTTAAAGAAGATACCGAAAGGCAGATCGCCGCGCTGAAATCCCAAAGGGATGCCGGATATGTGCCGAGGAAAGTAAAAACACAATTAAACAGGCAAATAGATATTTTACAGAAGAACCTTGACGAAAAATCTGAATCCGGATCCAAGCATTATTACAATACGTTGCTGGAAAGTGCTGATCTAGAACTGCGAGATCTCCAGAAACAGATGGATGCCGCGGTCGTCAAGGCTCCGATTGCAGGTGTAATTACAAAAATATATCCCGAAACAGGGCAGAGCGTTGCCAAGGGCGGATCCTTGCTGGATATGTCCGATGATATGAGCAAGGAGATCGAATGCATGGTTACGACAAGCGATGTCGGTATGCTGAAAGTGGGTATGCCTGCCGTTTTGGTGTGGGAAAGACGCGACGGGGATATGAGATTTGACGGGCAGATCACAGCTATATCTACGGTAGCGACTGAGGGTGTAAATGCGCTCGGGCTGAATGAGCAACGCGTGAAGGTGCTGATTGCACCGAGCTTTACAAAAGAAAATTCGCCGGGTGTTGGCAGCGGATTGAAGACGGAGTTTATTACGGACAAAATCGAAAATTGCATTGCAGTGCCAAAGACAGCGCTCTTTAAACATGAGGATGGCGACGCGGTATGGGTAGTGCAAGACGGAGTGGTACGTGCTCAGATAATTGAGAAATCTCTCTCTACGGATAGGGTCACGGTAATAACAAAAGGGTTGAATAGCGGTGATACCGTTATTGATAACGGATCTTTGGAAGGCTTGGTGAACGGTAAAAAAGTTTCTATAAAATAGGGGATAATAGTATAATTTGTATAACATACACTTGAAACTCCTATGGGTTTTAGCCTATAATTATCACACATAAATGCAATATACTTGAGGAGGGATTTTTTATGACTAATGGTGGATATACCCGTAAACTTCTGCGGATCGACCTATCCAAAGAGAGCTTCAATATTGAGGAAATACCTGATAATATCATTGAGCAATATTTGGGTGGAGCAGGCTTTGGCATCAAATATCTTTTGGACGAGGTGCCCGCTGATACCGATCCTTTAAGCGAAAAGAACAAACTTTTCTTTTCCTGCGGCCCGCTTGCGGGGACGGATACCCCATGTGCCAGCAGGATATCTGTCGTTTCCAAATCTCCGCTGACCGGCGCGGTAGGTATGTGCATGTCCGGCGGGCATTTTCCGGCGGAGATGAAGTTTGCCGGATTTGATATGATAGTTATTGAAGGCAAATCAGAAAAGCCCAAATACCTGTATATCAAAAACGGAAAGGTCACTTTCAAAGACGCCAAGCATCTTTGGGGGACGACAACTATAGACTGCCAGCAGATAATTAAGGACGAGCTCCATGACCAGAGTATACGTATTGCGTGTATCGGGCCAGCAGGCGAAAACCTTTCCCGTATATCATGTATTATAAATGAACGACGGGCGGCAGGCAGAAAAGGCCTTGGCGCGGTTATGGGCTCAAAAAACCTCAAGGCCATTGCCCTCGTAGAGGAAAACCGTGAGGTTGCCATAGCGGATAAAGAAGCATATAAAGCAGCACGCTCGAACATGCTTAAGGCAATGAAGGAAAGCCCAGTGCTCTACCCGGAATTCTCAAAATATGGCACGCCTATGACGCTTGATGTTGCGTGGGGCCTTGGAATATACCCTACAAAGAATTTTATGACGACAGGTGCCTGGGCTCCGGTGGAGGAATTGGGGACGGCGGCCAACGAAGCGCAGAAGATAGGCGCTGAACGCTGCTACCAATGCCCCGTTGGTTGCTCGCAGATGAAAATAGTTAAAAAAGGTCGTTATGCAGGTATCATGTCGGTACCAGAGTTTGAGACACTCTATTCCCTGGGCGGAAACACTGGTATGGAGAACCTAGACGCAGTCATCGCGGGAGACAGGATATGCGATGAACAGGGGATGGATACTATATCAGCAGGCGTAGTTATAGGCTTTGCGATGGAATTGTATGAAAAAGGTATCTTAACGAAAGAAGATACCGACGGAATAGATTTGAAATTTGGCAACGATGACGCAATGCTGCAAGTGCTCGTCAAGATGGCGCAAAGGGATGGTATCGGAGATCTATTGGCTGATGGGGTTAAGCGTGTTGCCGAAAAAATTGGAAAGGGAAGCGAAAAGTTTGCTGTACACGTAAAAGGCTTGGAACTGCCGGGCTATGATGTTCGCGGCGCTAAGGCACACGGCTTAAGCATGGCAACGTCGTATACAGGAGCGGATCACAACAGGGGATATGCTTTCCAGGAAGTATTCTCGATTCCTGTGCCGTATCCGGTTGACCGGTTTGAAATAAAGGGCAAGGGCGCATTGACGAAATGGAATCAGGATTACCGTTCCGTTACCTGCGATTGTGCGCCGATGTGCGCTTTCCTTATGGATATGGCTTTGCCGGGCATCTGCGCGGAAAACACCGCAAGCCTCGTTAACGGTGCCGCAGGGACGCAGTTTACACCGGAATCTGTTGCGCAAATAGGCGAAAGGGTGAACAATATAGCAAGGATATATAATATCTGCGCGGGCTTTACAAGGCAGGATGACCATCTGCCGCCGAGAATAATGAACGAACCACTGACCGGCGGATCTGCAAAAGGCCAGCATGTACCTTTGGAAGATATGAACTTCATGCTTGACGAATATTATGACGCACGCGGATGGACAAAAGACGGCGTGCCGACTGAAGACAAACTGAAAGAGCTGGGACTTGAGGGTTATATGCCGTTGTTGAAGGCTAAAGGAGCTATGTAGATGATCGTCCGCGTTAAAGCTGTAATGCATCTTGCTATGGCTATTGGGAAGCATCTTTTGGATGTTGAATTACCCGATGGTTCGAGCATAAACGATCTTATTGAAAATCTCAGCGCCCAATATGGAGATGAGGTTTCAAAGATATTGCATGATGAGCGGCGGAGCGACCAGCATCCAGGGCTGATGTTTATTGTTAACGGGAACCACGTAATATACAGGGAGTATTTTGACACTGTTTTGCAGGACGAGGTTGATGGATATTTTGTTTTACCTGCCTGTGGTGGATAAAATTTAAGAAACGCTAAAAAACCCGCACCGGGGAGCCCGGGGCGGGTTTTGCACGTATATCCATAGCCCTATCTGCCGTCCAACTTGATTATGCTGTAATCGTTATGGAAAAGATCGGCTAGTAGAAAACTATTCCTTAAGATATCCTTTTTTCCAAGCAGTACTTTGACAGCTTCGGCGGATTGGCAGGAAGCGATAGTACAAGCAGTGAAGGGGAGATTTCCGGCGGTGCTTTCCACATTTCGTCCGTGATCGTTACCGAAAAGTATATCCAGAGTTTTATCATCGGGGAAGATCGTAGATACCTGGCCGACCCAACCGTTGATACCACCGTGGATCATGGGTATATTGAGCTTTTTACAGGCATCAAAAAGGATAAAGCGGCTTGGGATGTTATCTAAAGCATCTATGGCGATATCATGTCCCCTAAGTATATCTATGGCATTACTTTGGTCTAAACGTTCGCAAACGGCGTTCAGCCGTACCGATGAATTGACTTTTGCAATTCGTTCTTTGGCGGCCAGCGCTTTGCTTTTGCCCAAGAAGTCTTCGCGGGACAAAAGCTGCCGGTTCAAGTTGCTCTCTTCAAAGACATCGCCGTCTACCGCGGTTATATTCAAAACCCCTATACGCGCAAGGTTTTCAATTATAAAGCCACCCAGGCCACCGCAACCGACCACGCAGACACTGCTTTTGTGAAGCCGCTCTATTTCGCCCATTGAAAGGGAATCCATGTTTTTTGAATATCGTGACATAAGCCCGCCTCTTCATATGCTTTCTTCCAGTTACAATCTATAGGAAAAAATACTTTTTTTCAAGTGTGGCTTGTAATTTGGATGCCGTTCATTGAAGTATTAGTAAAAGTAGGAGTAGATTTATTTGCTGAATTATGTATAATAGTAACGTTATTACTTTATATAAAATGAAAAAGGAGCACTTATACATGAGTTCTGAAAAAACAATTGCGAATCCTGGCCCGCTTGGACTGCTGGGCTTTGGCATGACGACCGTGCTGTTAAACCTGCACAATGCCGGAGTCCTGCCGCTATCGGTCGTTATCGTGTGCATGGGTTTTGCGCTGGGCGGACTGGCGCAGATAATTGCCGGCATCATGGAGTTTAAAAGCGGCAATACCTTCGGCGCGACGGCTTTCACGGCCTACGGCTGCTTCTGGTGGTCCCTTATAATTATCTGGGCAAAGCCTTCCTTTGCAACTGCCCCCGCAGACGAAACATCAATGGGTTTCTACTTGCTGCTTTGGGCTATTTTTACGGCATTTATGTTTGTCGGAGCTTTGAAGCACAACACAATGACAAAGATCGTTTTTGGCACACTGACGATCCTCTTCCTGCTTCTTGCTATCGGAGATTTTTCTGGTGTAGCCTCTATAAAAGTTATTGCCGGAATAGTTGGTATAATTTGCGGATGCAGCGCGATATATGCGGGACTTGGCCAGGTTGTGAACAACGAATATGGCAGGGAAGTCTGCAAGCTGTAGCATAACGTTACGGGCATATAATTGGGGAGCTGATTATGAAATCGCTGGGCAATTCCTGGGACGGGTTTTTTGCAGAGGAGATAAAAAAGGACTATTACTTATCCTTGCGGGGATTTCTGAAGAGTGAATATAGCTCAAAGCGTGTTTATCCGCCGATGGATGACATTTATTCGGCTTTTAAGTCGGTCCCAATTGAAAAAATAAAAGTCGTTATTTTAGGGCAGGACCCATACCATCAGCCGAATCAGGCTCATGGTATGGCCTTCTCTGTTTTACCGGGCATAAAGCCACCGCCTTCGCTCGTAAATATATACAAGGAGATCGAAGCCGACACCGGGGAAATGCCCAAAAAGGATGGATACCTTATGGACTGGGCGGAACAAGGAGTATTCTTGCTGAACGCCTGCCTTACCGTAGAATATAACAAGCCCAAATCCCACAACGGCAAAGGATGGGAAAGGCTCACGGACGAAGTAATATCCTATATTAGCAGGCATGATTCGCCGAAGGTTTTTATGCTTTGGGGCAGCGACGCAAAACGTAAATCTGAGCTGATAGACAACCCTTTGCATCTGGTTTTGCAAGCTGCGCATCCAAGCCCTTTCTCTGCGTATAACGGGTTTTTTGGCTGCAGGCACTTTTCAAAAGCCAATGGATTTCTTGTTAAAAACGGATTGGAGCCGATCAAATGGGGAAACTGAGGATATGATATATCATACGATCGAACCTGTATTTGATAGCCGGTCCAAAGTGCTGATTTTGGGGACGATACCGTCACCGAAATCGCGCGAGTTTGGGTTTTATTATGCCCATCCCCAAAACCGGTTTTGGCGGATACTCGCGGAATTGTTCGGAGTGGATATTCCGGAAAGCATCGAAGAAAAAAAGGCATTGCTGCTAAAAAAACGGATAGCTCTATGGGATGTATTGAAATCGTGTGAAATAATCGGCGCGGATGATTCGAGTATACGTGAGCCGGTTGCGAATGACATTGCCTCAGTACTGTCCAAAACGCATATAAATGCTGTTTTTACAACGGGAGGCAAAGCCGCGACTTTGTATAAAAAACTTTGCCAAAAGCAAATCGGAATGGTTCCGTTGAATCTGCCTTCGACAAGCCCGGCAAACTGCAGGTATTACAGTTATTATGACCTTGTCAGGGCGTATTCGAAAATACTTGAATATTTGTGATATGTTGTTTCGTTTCAGATAGTATCACAAAAAATTATATTTTATAACTTAGGTATTGATTATCAAAAAATTATGCTATAATCAATATAACCTAATAATAAAGGAGTACTGATATGGTAGTCGAAAGTCTATACCTCTTGGCGCCAATCGGCGCTGTCCTGGCCTTAGTTTTTGCCTATATTCAGGGCAGAAGAGTTTTGAAAGCGGACGAAGGCCCGGAATCTATCAAAAAACTTTCCCTTGCCATCCGCAAAGGAGCGGGTGCATATCTCAAACGCCAATACGCGGGCGTCGCAATCTTTTTTGCTGCAATGTTTATTATCTTGGGAATTATGGCATTATGTAAGATCCTCACACCTTTTGTTCCATTCGCATTTATAACCGGTGGTTTTTTCTCCGGTCTTTCCGGCTTTATTGGTATGAAGATTGCCACATATGCCAACGGCAGAACGACGCAGGCTTCGACAAAAAGCTTGAACTCTGGCCTGAGAGTTGCTTTCTCGGCTGGATCGGTTATGGGCTTCGTAGTTGTTGGGCTTGGCCTTCTGGATTTGGCAATTTGGTTTACACTATTGAAAAATGTTTTCTATGTGAACCTTGTCGGTGACGCGCAGATCACGGCGATATCCTCGGCTATGCTCACATTTGGAATGGGTGCTTCATCAATGGCCTTATTTGCCCGTGTTGGCGGCGGTATATTTACAAAAGCCGCGGACGTAGGCGCAGACCTGGTTGGTAAAGTTGAAGCCGGTATTCCGGAAGATGACGCCAGAAACCCCGCGACAATAGCGGATAACGTTGGCGACAACGTTGGCGACGTAGCCGGAATGGGCGCTGACCTGTATGAATCATATGTTGGATCGATAGTTGCTACTATGGCTTTGGCAGTCGCTTCGGGGCTTGGATTTGCCGGCGCGGCGATACCGATGATCTTAGCCGCGGTTGGAACCATAGCTTCGATAATCGGCACCTTCTTTGTACGTACAAAAGAGAACATAAGCCAACGCGCCTTGTTGGCAGCATTGCGCACTGGAACCTATATTGCTGCAGGGTTGATTGTAGTAGTAGCTATACCAATCGTATACTTTGTTTTGGGACCGGGAAATTTTGGCGTATATTTTGCGATAATTTCCGGTCTGTTGGCAGGCGTTATTATTGGCGCAGTTACAGAATACTACACATCCGATACATATAAGCCAACTAAGAAGCTATCGGATGCGGCCAAGACGGGGCCTGCCACAATAATAATTTCTGGTATGTCGCTAGGAATGCTATCGACCGTTATACCTGTTATTGTCGTATGTGCATCGGTACTTGTCAGTTTCTTTGTAAGTGGAGGCGCGGCACATTACGAAATGGGATTGTACGGCGTTGGAATATCCGCAGTCGGGATGCTCTCTACGCTTGGTATAACGCTTGCGACGGACGCCTATGGCCCTGTTGCGGATAATGCGGGCGGTATCGCCCAGATGAGCCATCAGGATCCAATCGTTCGCGAACGTACTGACGCCCTAGATTCACTTGGCAACACCACTGCCGCTACAGGCAAGGGTTTTGCGATCGGTTCGGCGGCGTTGACAGCCCTGGCGCTTATAGTCGCCTATATCGATGAAGTAAAGATGAAACCGGGTTTTGAATTTGATCCCGCCCAACTGGCTTTGAATAATCCCGAGGTTTTGATAGGCCTCTTCATTGGCGCGATGATACCGTTCCTGTTTGCGTCGCTTACTATGAGCGCCGTTGGAAGGGCAGCGCAAAGCATAGTGTATGAAGTGCGCAGGCAGTTCAAAGAGATATTGGGCATAATGGAGGGGACTGCGGAGCCTGAATATGCCAAATGCGTTGCGCTCTGTACAAAAGCAGCACAGAAAGAGATGATCGCCCCGGCTTTGCTTGCGATAGTTGTTCCTATCGTAGTTGGACTCATACTTGGCGTATATGGCGTAGTCGGATTCCTTGCGGGTACGGTCATAACCGGGTTTGTGCTTGCGATAATGATGGCAAATGCAGGTGGCGCTTGGGATAACGCCAAAAAATACATTGAAGCCGGCAACCATGGCGGACGCGGGAGCGAAGCGCATAAAGCCGGCGTTGTAGGCGACACTGTCGGCGATCCGTTCAAGGATACAGCCGGCCCATCAATCAACATCCTTATTAAACTGACTTCGATGGTTTCCATCGTATTTGCAGGATTGATTGTAAACGTACATATACTTTAGAGCATACAGGATATTACAGAGGAGCCGGATTGATGCCGGCTCCTTTGATGTTTTAAAAGGCTTTTATATGCGTGTTTTTCGATGAATATCATTTATCAAAAAGCAAAACATATACTAAGGAGGTGAGAAAATGCCAAAAGATTCGCAGCCAGATAAAAAGTACATAAGAAAGCAAAAAGCAAACAATCAAATACCGCTGACCGAAGAAAACAGGGATACGGGCAACAATACCAAAAAGCAAAGCGCAGACAGGCAGCAAGGCGGTTGATTATTGTGATACGGTGACAAGTACATTTGCATACGCCCTGCAGTTGTAATAAAATATAAGCACAGAATATTTGGGGGTATGGACATGGGATGCATTAACACTAAAAAATGTACCTGTACATATAGCTGCCCGCGGCATGTAAAATGCTGCGAATGCGTTGAGTACCAACGTGATAAGAAGCAGATACCGGGATGTTTCTTTACAGGTTCGGGAGAAAAGAAATACGATAGGAGTATAAAGGCGTTTTTGGAGGATCAGCAGAACTGATATGCTTTTGATTTGGATTTTAAGCGGTTTCGATCATTGATATTTAAATTCAGGTATGTTACGATTTTTGTATACATATTCTTACATTATCTAAGGATTAACCAAGTAAATCTAATTAAACGGAGCCCTTAGGAGGTTT
>JAVBOF010000178.1:0-7106 GCA_031550915.1 Eubacteriales bacterium
AATCGTATTCGATGATGAAACTCCCATCCTGTAATATATTGATGTTGATTTCAGAGATAGTTTTTGAAGAGATTAATTCTTTCCACTGGTATTTCCCACCCTTGGAGTATTTCATCGCGTATATGTTTTTCCCTCTTTCTCCAATAATTAATATACTATCATCATGTTGTGCTGCAAACATTAAATAACGAAAATCACTTGCCAATCTTTTTTCCCAAAGCTTTTTTCCGCTTTGACTAAACTTATCAATATACGAATAACTGATGGATTTGTTCTTGATACGCTCTGCTTTTCCAAATAAAAGATATGCCCCCCCATCACTGCACCCGGTACAATCAATCATTTCAACAGCCCTTTTGATCTCCCATGTTTTGTTTCCATTATCATTATACTTAGTTAACTGATCATAATCTCTATTTGCTATTGTCAAAAATCCATCTTTGAGTGGCTTTATTACTTTGTAATAGTTAAATTGAGATCCACCTGACAAGGTATTCGCCCATTTCATCTTATAATTAATTGCATCGCTGGCCAAAGAGGTTGTTGTAGGGATGCATACAACTATCAGCACAAATATTAGTATAGATGCTAATTTCTTTTTCATAGATTATTCCTCCTAGATTCCAATTTGGATGTGACGGTGATTGAAAGCTATTTATGTAATAGCGGTTTTACCGCAATTTAGAGGCCGTCTTGGTTATTCTCCATAGAACTGCATTCACGAAGAAGCTGATTATGCAACAATCATCATTTTCAAAGGAAAAGCTGCTGCTGGATTAATTTATTTCGTTAAAAATTTGGATATTTTGAAATAATAATTATGATGGTAGGTCTATAGAAATCTAAGTTAACCTTTATTAAAACTTACAATATATGCGATAGTTTGTCAATAAATATATAAAATAGTATATATTTTGAAAACAGATGTAAAGCAATGCATGATGTATGCTAATAGATAAATCGTTTTCAGCAATGCAAATCTGTAATATAATCTATTTTGAAATAGATGGAGGCGAACATATGCAAAAAACTGCGTTGATTACCGGGGCAAATAGCGGAATAGGGCGCGAAACTGCTCTTGAATTGAGCAAAAAAGGTTATTCTGTTATCCTTCTTTGCCGGAACAAGGAGCGCGGCGAAGCGGCATTAAATCATATAAATACCGAAAGCGGACGTGATGACGCGGAATTGATGATTTGTGACCTTGGAGATATGTCGGATATCCGCCGGGTTTGCGGAGAATTCAACAGCAGGCAAGGCCGTTTGGATATTCTTATTAATAATGCGGGAACGCTGAACCTAAGCAGACAAGAGACGAAAGATGGATTGGAAATGGAATTTGGCGTTTGCCATATCGGCCATTTTTTGCTTACGAATCTATTACTTGGCCATATGCATAATGGTTCGCGCATAGTTGTTATAGGGTCGGTCGCCCATAAGGCGGGAAGGATCGATTTTGAAGACCTTGGTATGCAAAAAGGTTATTCAGCTGCAAAGGCATATAGCCGTGCAAAGTTATGTAATATGCTTTTTACAAAGGAGCTTTCGAGACGGCTGGAAGGAACGGGTATAACGGTAAACTGTGTGCATCCCGGTGCGGTGGCTTCGAATATTGGCGCAAGGCGCAAGGAGGGAAAAACGGATATCAGCAATTTGCGTAAGATAGCCGGAAAAGCGTTGGGCCCGATCATAAAAACGCCGGGGCAGGCAGCGGCGTCGGTCGCTTATGTTGCAACAAGCGAAACATGTGCCGGTATCAGCGGGGCATATTTTGCGGGAAGCAAAATCGCAAAGCCTTCTGCAAAAGCCGAAGATATAGCCCTTGCAACAAAGCTTTGGGAAGTAAGCGTACAAATAACAGGGTTAAATTAGGGCTTAGTATAAAAGCTAATTCTTATACTAGCAAGAAAAACGTCTGTGAAAAAAAGGCGTTTTTTATATGTGCCTTAGATTTATAAATGGTTTATTGAACATTGTTTCTGCCACTAGCCTTTGCCTCATATAGCCTTTTATCCGCCAATGCTATGATATCGTCCTTAGTTGCCTCTTCAAACTCTCCGCTTTCCGCAACACCTATGCTTACGGTGACGTGTATCCGTTCACCGTCACATAAAAACTCGTATTCTTCAACCTTTTTACGTATACGTTCACAAATCTTCAGACATGCTTCAAGCGGGGTTCCCGGAAAACAGAACATGAATTCTTCACCGCCGTATCTGGCTGCAAAATCAGAGTCACGTCGGATGAAGGAACGCAGTACATCCCCAAGTGTTGCTAAAACCTTATCGCCAACGGTGTGTCCATATATATCGTTTATATTCTTGAATAGATCTACATCGATAAAGGCAAGAGAAACCGGTCTTTCGAGCTTTTTACAATTCTGTATTATCAACGGCAGTTTTTCGTCGATATAGCGTCTGTTCATTAAGCCGGTCAAAGTATCAGTCGTCGCCAGCTTATTAAGATTATCTATTATAATCGCGACCTCGCCTTGACGGTTTGCATCATGGTTTTCTATTGTCATGGATGTTGTAACATCCTTTATAAGCTCTGCAACAAGAAATTTTTCCCCAACGCGCATTGGAGCGGAAACAACGAGCAAAATTGACCCGCCGACGTATTCAAGCTTTACAACCTGCTCGTTTGAATACAGGCAGCGTATAGAGCTGCAGTTTTTGCAGCGCTCCGTCGTACCAAGTACGTTTGTACATTCTATTTGTGTTTCTTTGGCTACGCCATCAACAAGTTCGATCAATTTGCCCGCTTGGGCGTCTACAATCCGTATGATGTCAAACAGACTGGAGTAAACGCCAGCCCCTGATATCAAAGTTTCCAAGTTATCCAAACCTGCATAGTTCATAGCCGGAGCCCCCTTAACATGCCAAGTGAAAAAATCCATCTAAATTTTTTATCATAAAAATATATAATAAATTTACCGGAGCAAAATTACAATGGTTTCCGGCAATTTATTAACGGTATTTAATGCCTAATATGACAATAACATTTAATATAATAAATGTCTAGCTTGATATTATTGTTATACATAGAATATAATACTAATAATTACAAAAATATTCTATAAAGGATTTCTCGAAACCGTCTATAGCGTTCTTACTGTATCTTAGCTTATCCTCCCGAAATAACCGGCATTATTTTGAAGATATCCCCGGGCGCAATACTTTTGTCCGAAAATTCGCTTGATATAGCACCTTTGCCGTTATAAAGCAATAGATAGTCTTCCGCGCCCAGACCATACTCTTCCATTAAGGATTTTTTGATAAATGCAAAGGCTTCGGGACAGCGCTTCGGTACGCGTAACTCAAGCTCATCCGTTTTTGCCTTATTCCGCGCATAGCCGTAAACTATAACCTTGATGCTTACGTGATCGTTCATTTTACTTAAATATCCCTTTCGGATCCATATTATTTATCCATTGCAGGCCAAGCTCATCAAGCTTGGTTTTTCTAGGTATGCCGTCATCGCTCCACCCGCAAAGCAAGTAGTAATCCCTGTGAGCCTGCTCTAATGCTTTTTTATCTATTAGTTTGTTTGCTGACGCGCCGTAATCTTCCATAGGCTTGTAAAACTTGGGAGGCAATACATTGTCCTTAGCGCTGTAGCCGGCAAGTGCATTAAATGCGGTCATCATATTTACCCTTCGCTCGGCGATGCGCATATACTCTATAATGCTGGCATTCCAGCCTGTACAGGCATTTATGAAACTGACCAGGTCGTCGATGGTGAAAACCGTCCACATTCCAAAACAGAACGCACAAACAGGAAGCGAGTCGCCTAAACTGTATAAAAGCTGGGTCGTTTTAAAAAGTTTGACCTTTTCTATATTAATGATCTCGGTAGAAGCGGGGGTATCCAGACCAAAGTTCATGACGGATTCAGGTATCGGCTCTGTGCCTATCAGGCCGTCCGCTTCACAGCTGACATGATCTGGACCGTAGGGTAAAACCGAATAAGCTATCGCAAAGGTCGGCTTCGCCTGCGGTGTATGGGCGGGAAGCTCCTTACCCTTAATATGCACAGCTAATTCGGCTGCATCCGTTGGAAAAGTATCCGCAACCCTCTTGGTACCCTCAGCTATAACGTCTCCGAAACCCTTTCTAAAAGCGGTTTCTTCGCACAATTCCACAACCTTCTTTGTATCTCCAAAGCGGATATCGACCCCCTGCGTATCATTTGTTGTAATACATCCATGCTCGAATGCATCCATAATAAAGCCGATGGTTCCGCCAAAGGAGATCGTATCCATTCCGGTCTTGTTGCAGATCTCGTTTATCTTGCAGATAGCAGCCAGATCGTTTATTCCGAGATTGGATCCGCACATTCCAAGGGTCTCGTATTCCGGACCTCCGTATTGAACATCAACTATGTATGGCCCTTCGGTGATTTCGACCTTCCTTTTGCAAGCCATTGCACATGCCCAGCATGAATGGGTGCCCTTAAGATACGTTTTGTTGAGCATCTCGCCGCCGATATCTAGATGATCTTCATAAGATCCTGCGCTCCAGTTCCTTGTTGGAAGGTTACCTGTATCATTGCAGCCCGGAACGAGGACAGGGGTGCCGAATTCTCCCAAATCCTTGTAGAAATTCGGTTCCTTGACCGTGGATATAAAGCGTTTTTGCATTTCGTCCAGCAGTTCCCGGTTATCAAATTCCGGCTTCTTATTGCCCTTTACAATTATGCCTTTGAAGTTTTTGCTGCCCATTACCGCGCCAAGGCCGCATCTTCCCGCAAAATGGGAAAGATCTACAGCGACGTTTGCGTATCTCACCATATTCTCTCCGGCAGGGCCTATGAGTATGGACCTTGCGCTGGGCTGGCCAATCTCTTCCCTCATAATCGCTTGGGCGTCACCAGTGTATTTACCCCATATCTTTGCGGCATCCCTAAGCCGGATATCATCATCGACTATAGAAAGATAGACGGGGGTATCTGATTTGCCCTTTATAACGATGGCATCCAAACCTGCGAATTTCAGGTCTGCCGCGGCAAACCCGCCGCTTTCCGCCACCCCGATCATATCGGTCAATGGCGATTTTGCCGTAACGCTAAGCCTGGATGAGCCTGCGACCCTCGCACCTGCCGTCGGAGAGATGGCAAAGACGATCACGTTTTCTCCGGATAGAGCATCGGCGTTTGGATCCATTCCGTTAAGAATATAATACATAGCAAGGCAACTTCCGCCGAGGTATTTTCTAAGCAGCGCTTCATCTATGTTTTCAACTTTGAGCTCATTTTTTGACAGGTCGACTTGCAGTATCTTTCCGGCATATCCTTTCATAGCAAACTCCTTTACTTGCATGAGCGTTCTTGGATCCTTTTCTTCAGCCAAAAGCTGAACGGATCCGGCAAAATGACCAGTATTAACGTTTATATTGTAAAATCGTTCTAGAATATACTACAGGGGCGGAAGAGCTGATCCATTCCCCCATAACCGATAAATGGCGGTCCAAGCATGAGTACAATACATTATTCCGTATGTGACCATTCCTTAGCCGAAATCATCTGTGCTTCCCTGGCCTATTTGATTTTATATTAAATGTATTGTTCATTTTACCGCAGCGGCACTGTATGTGCAGAATACACCGCCGAGCTCCGTATATCCACTAGCGATTTTACTATTAGACATTGTGAAAGATTCTAATTGTAGTTTTTTACGTTTGTTTCTTTTATGGAATCTATTAGAGTCAGGACGTTTTCAATAGGGACATCGGACATCACGGCTATTCCGGGCGAAACTATATAAGAGCCATGTCTGCCGAGCACTTCTATTGTTTTTTGTACCTCCTCCCTCAGCTCTTCCTTTTTTGCAAATGGCAGATTTTGAGTAGGTATGCCTCCATAGAAGCATATTCTATCGCCGAAATTCTCTGACAACACTTCTTTCGGCATAGCTTCTGCCTGGATATTATTTAAGACATCAACGCCGATTTCGATCAATTCAGGGATTATCGGCAGGATATTTCCGCAGGAATGGTAAATGACTGGCAAGCCTTCACCTTTATACACATCGATTATTCTCTTTAGCCTCAGTTTAAACATCTCGCGCCATTTTTTCGGTGAAAACAGCATACCGAGCTGGGTCCCGTAGTCGTCCCCTATCCTTCCGCAGTCCACGCCTAAATGTACATAGTTCTTTGCGATTCCCACCTGATAATCAGTTATTTTTTCCAGCAACTCATTCACGAAGTCATCCTCCAGCATGATATCTACAAGAAAGTTTTCATAGCCCCTAAGCGCATATGCCCTTTCAAAAAGGAGGGTCACCTGATAGGAACACACCACATAGTCCTTTTTATACCTTTCAATTGTGGCCTTCGCAAAATCCATCAGACCGCTTCTGTTTGGGTCGGGGAATTTATAATCCCTGTAATTTCTCATATCTTCCAACGGATGGCGCGTAAGGTAGATGCCTTCCTGCCGCATATCCCAACCGACGCCAAAATCGTCCAGCATTTCAGGATTCGTTTTATGCATGCGTTTTCTAAGCATTCCATATGTATCATTCAGGAAAGCGTAGACCAAATGGTTATCAATGAACGGTAATAATTCCTCTTCACCTTTTTGCGGCACACCAAAGTGGGCGCACATCTTATCCAGCATTATAGGTGAAAAGTCAAGCTGTACGGGAAGCCTGTCTATGGGTTTTCTCTGTATTGAGTTCAAGAGCCTTTCTTTTCTTGACATCTCTTCCATTGATATATCTCCAAAAAATTATTTGCTCCAATTCATCAAGTGGGCATGTTTCTTATCAACGGTAAAATTCCATTCTTTGACCGGGCCTGCCATTACGCAATGGCAGTAACAATCGTATCCCGGGGCGGTCACCATAGTATGGTAGCCTTCGTTAATAACGGCGAGGGATTCGTTATGCATAACACCGACTTCGTTCAACGATCCGTCATCGTTGTAAATATGCATAAAGGCGAACCCATCCGCTGGATCAAAATAAAAATAATATGTCTCGCAGAGCCGGCTTTCGTGAGGCATGTTTTCCGTATCATGCTTGTGCGGAGGATAGCTGGACCAATTGCCCTCAGGCGTAAACACCTCATATATCATAAAGCCGGTATTTGCATCCTTTGGTA
>JAVBOF010000165.1:0-10385 GCA_031550915.1 Eubacteriales bacterium
AAGCTGACATGGAAAAAGGTCAGCAAGGCCAAGAGCTATACCATCTACCGTAAATCTGGCAGCAAGTATGTAAAACTTGTAACGCTGAGCAGCAAATATTCGAGCTATACCGTAAAGAAGCTTAAAGCCGGAACAAAGTACTATTATAAAATTGCCGTTAAGACATCTAAGGGTACAAGCAAAATGAGCCCGGCTGTAGGCGTAAAGACGAAGGCCAGGGTTACATCTACACCAACGCCTGTATCCACCCCTGCACCGACTGACCGTATCTTAAACGAGCAAGAGAAAAAGTTCGTCGGCGTTTGGTGGCTGAATACGGAAAATGACCCGATTACGGGATTGTCCACGCGGCATTTTTGGTATGAGTTTAAGAGTGACGGCACTTTCTTTTTCAGCCTTACGGAGGACGGTTCTTACGTAGTGAAAGACATTCAATCGCAAACAGGCAATTTTCGTGTAGATGGGGATACGCTGTATTATACAAATGTCAAGGGGACGAAAATACATGGAGCAAAAACGGAATACGAAAATAAACCTATGGACGATTATTCCCAGACCTTCCGGTTCTTTAGTGGTAGCTATGACAGGGAAAGCCTGACGATAGGAACATTGGACGTTTATAAAAAAGTATCCTAGGAGCCAATGCCTGGGTTTGCTTTGCATAGGCTTGGCATGGTAAATGAAATAACCCGCTTGAAAACCCTCCGAATTGACGGGGATTCAAGCGGGCACGTTTTTATATTCCACAGACAGATATTTCACAATATGTGAGAAGATTGAACCGCGGCGTGACCATATTTTGGAAGTTGCGCTGCTCGGATGTAAATGCTGGGAATATCCTATTGACAGGGCATTTATCCATGATATTATAGCATATTCTTTATGCCGGAATCGAATATTCAATATTATTTCATATTTATGCATAGCGCCTTTTACTTTTTTTTCTATAAGCAAAGAAAGATCGAATCGCCAAAATGCTTTTATAACTCAGGATTTATATCCGAATGACCGGGGAATGCGGCATGGGATAATACCGCTTGCTTTGTTAAAATGCTGTCAATGTGAATATTGCGCGAAACCGTCCTTTGTTGACACACTTTTTTTACTTGTTATAATTATTGTATTCGATGCAGGAATGGAATATAGAAGCCAGTTTCTCAAATCGAATCATCTAAGTTGATCATTCTTATATATATAGATATCCTTTTTTGTAATAGCAAGCATGATTTCGAGTTAAAAATCAATATGTATTAAAACTATATACCGCTTAGGAGGTAGATATCTTGTCTGAAAATGTCTATCAGGTTGAAATGAGTAAAATATGTAAAAGCTTTGATGGCGTCCAAGCATTAAAAGACGTAGATTTTTGCGTTTGTCCGGGCGAAATACATGCGCTGATGGGGGAAAACGGAGCCGGCAAATCAACGCTTATCCGAGTTCTTTCGGGTGCCCATCTGCCGGATAGCGGCGAGATAAAGCTGGCGGGGGAAAGGGTAAACATCAACTCCCCAAAGGAGGGTATCGAACACGGTATATCCGTCATCTATCAGGAGTTTGCCCTTGTTCAACATCTTAGCGTCGCCGAAAACATCTTTTTGGATGATTTCCGGGAAAGATCCGGCGTAGTCAATTGGAAAACTCTGAGGAAAAAGGCAAAGGAGTACCTGGAAGAAGTTGGCTTTGGAAGTATAGACGTAAATGCCCGCGTTATGGATCTTAGTGTTGCATACCAGCAGGTAGTCGAAATATGCAAAGCCCTTACAAGAAACGCATCGGTATTGGTTTTGGATGAACCCACGGCTGTTATGACTTCAAAGGAGGTCGAGCAGTTGTTCAAGCTATTGGTAGGCCTAAAGAAAAAAGGGGTAGCGATAATATATGTATCTCACAGGCTAGAGGAGATATTCCGCATTTCGGACAGGATCACCGTATTGAAGGACGGAATGTTCGTAAAAACGGTTGAAACAAATACTATTAACGACCATGACCTTGTGAGCCTGATGATCGGCAGGGATCTTGAATCTTTCTTCCCAGAAAGGGAGCCGGATATCGGGGAAGTTGTTCTAAAGGTTGAAAACATCGGTGCAGGAATGGCTGTCAAGGATATTTCGTTTGAAGTGCGGGCGGGAGAGGTGCTGGGTTTGAGCGGGCTCGTTGGCGCGGGCCGCACAGAAGCCGTCAGAGCGATGCTTGGAGTGGATAAACTGGAAAAGGGAAATGTCACATTGCATGGGCACCCGATACATTTGAAATCCGCGGGGGATTCATTTAAACGCGGCATCGGCTTTTTGCCTGAAGATAGAAAAAATCAGGGCGTCTTATTAAAAATGCCGATCCGTTACAATATCACCTTATCCTGCTTGAAAAAGATATCTAAAATGGGATGGATAAATCACAGGAAAGAAATGGAGTTTGTTAAAAAATTTCAAAAAGATATCGCTATAAAAGCCGCTTCATTGAACAACAACGTAGACAGCCTCTCGGGCGGGAATCAACAAAAGGTTGCGATTGCACGGATATTGGCCACCGATTGCAATGTTCTTGTTTTGGATGAACCGACGCGCGGGGTAGATGTCGGGGCAAAAATGGAGATATTCAAGATTATCAACAACCTCGTTGCGCAGCGCTATGCGATCATAATGATCTCCTCCGAAATGACAGAGATTATCGGTATGTGTGATAGGGCTGTCGTTATACGGGAGGGACGAAGTGTAGGTGAGCTTAAAAAGGATGAATTATCTGAAATTAACATAATTCGATATGCTATGGGGGTAAAACAAAATGATGCTTAACACAGAAACTCCGGCACCTGAAGGCAATAAAGAAATTGCCATAAGCCGAAACCGGCTGACCGTGGGGAAATTCCTAATTCGCTATAACGCACTTGTAATTCTTGTAGTACTGATAATCGTGGCGACGCTTATTTCGCCGGTATTCTTAACGGGCTCGAACTTATTCAATGTATTCCGTCAACAGGCGACCTATATGATGATAGCGATCGGTATGCTGCTGGTTATTTTGACAGGCGGCATAGATTTGTCCGTCAGTGCCATGGCGGCTATCGGCAGTATAATGATCGCACTTGCTCTGAAAAACTGGGGCTTTGACGCAAGCGGATGGGGGCTTGCAGCGGCGATTCTTATTGGTGTCGTCAGCTGCGTAATATTTGGGGCGATAAACGGTTTCCTTGTAGCACAGGTCAAGGTACCCGCTTTCATAGTTACACTGGCGACGATGACCGCAGCCCAGGGTGTCGCCTTCATCCTTACAAACGGCACGACTGTCGTATTGGATCAAGATAACCCGATGATAAAGAAGCTTATACATTTTGCGGAGAATCTTGACCCGATTTTGGGTATACCATACCCGGTTTATCTTGCCGCCGCTGTGGTGATTATCTTTGGGTTGATTATGGGTTACACCACCTTTGGACGTCTGATTTATGCCACGGGTAGCAATGAAACGGCCGTTTTACTTGCCGGAATAAATACCAAGAAATACAAATTTTGGTCATACACGATCTGCGGCGGACTATGTGGGCTCGCAGGCCTCGTAATAACAGCGAGGACTGCCAGCGCGACGCCAATAACGGTGTCCGTCGATTACAATATGAGCTCTATCGCCAGCGTTGTAATTGGCGGGGCGAGCTTAAACGGAGGAGAAGGAACGGTGCTTTTCACCGTTGTAGGCGTGCTGATAATAGCGGTGATCGGCAATATTATGAACCTTGTAAGCCTTGCGGTCTATCCGCAGATGATTGTTAAGGCGGCGATCATAGTGCTTGCCGTTGTTTTGAAAGGGTTTAGCTCAAAACGAGGTTAATCCGCCGGCAAGTCCGGCGTTAACAAAAGAATAACGTTGATAATTCAATAAGGAGGAAAGTATGAAGAAGACTAAATTGATTTTTGCATGCTTACTGGCATTGGCGATGATAGCCGGAATGCTGGCTGGCTGTGCGGCACCCGCGCCTGCAGATACTGCAAGCGACGCGGCCCCCGCAAGCGACGCGGCTCCTGCAAGCGACGCGGCCCCTGCAAGTGACGCGGCCCCCGCAAGCGACGCGGCTCCTGCAAGTGACGCGGCCCCCGCGAGTGACGCGGCCCCCGCCGCCGAGGGAAGCGATCCGTTCCTGGATCAACTCTTGGCAGCAGAGGACAAATTACCGCTGTCTGGAATACAACCTTTGCATTATGACAGCAGAGCCAGCATAGAGAAGGCTCTTCCAAAAGAAAAGAAAGAGGGCATCACAATTGGTTTCGCTGGAGAAACCCTTGGATCCCCTTACTTCACGGAATGGGTCAGGATGGCTCAGGAAAAATGCGATCAATATGGCTATAAGCTGGATTACCAGAACTGTAACGCTGACGTGCAGAAACAGCTTACTCAAATCGATACGTTTATTACTTTGAAGCATGATGCAATCATAGTAAACGCTTTCGATATGAATGGCGTATCCCTTGCCATGAAGAAGGCCGTTGAAGCCGGGATTCCCGTATTCACATGCGCGCCCTCGGCAGGAAAAGCGGAATACCCCGTTGTTACCAACATCCTTTCCGGCAGCTGGGAGCCCGGATATCAGGTTGGCGTTTACTGTGCGCAGCAGCTTTTCAAAGAAGGTGAAAAGTTGAAGTTTGGTTATGTTGCGGTCGATTTGACTAACGCTGACAATAACAGCAGGCCGTGCGGCTTCATTGGAGGCTATCTGTTTGAAAGCCACAAGATGATGGGCAAACCGTACTCTTCAAAATGGGAAGCTGCCCTCGAAGGTTATAAGGCATGGCTGGAATTCAGGGATAAGGGTTCCAAGATGGATGTTGGCGGAGTTCTGGACCTGGTTGGAATCGGAACCGGATCGTTTGATCCATCCGGCGGACAGAAAGGTTCTTCCGACATAATCACAGCCCATCCCGATATCGACCTCATTATGTCCATATCAGATTCCATGTCGCCCGGAATAATCCAGGAGATCAAGCAGCACAATTTGAAACCGGGCGAGGATATTAAGGTTATCGCGGCATCCGATGGCAGCAGAGAGATCATGGATCTTATCAAAGAGGGTACGATGTATGTAACCGGCGCTAATCCGCCCGCCTACCCGGCGTCTTGCATAGATTTGATACATTCCATTTTCTCAGGCGAGTTTGACGCGCAGGATCTGCCGATCAACTCGTATACCCCTACGGCTATTATTACAAAGGAATCGGTGGACCAGTTCTACGATGCGAACCTGATCCATTGTAAACCAGCTCCGTTCAAAATATTGACGACGGACGAGTATAACGCGGCGAACGCAATAAAATAAAAAGTTAATTAGACCTTTCGGGTATATGGCAAACCATCGTATATACTGCGGTGGTTTGTCATTCCTACCTTGCACGAAAGCAGTGAAGACGGCTCCGGAAGTCTTTGGTAACGCAATACATTGACCATCTAGGTTATAAACAGAAATTATAAGAATGGAAGATGAAAAAATGGTACCAATATTCAAAGGGATAAAGCAAATCAGCATAATTGTTGATGATATAGAGGCATATATAAAAAGGTATAATGACGATTACGGCATAGGACCGTGGATCGTAATGGATTTTAACAAAAACAACACCTCCGATATGATGGTCCATGGCAAACCTTTGGAATATTCTATGAAACTGGGTCTCTGTGATGCACTGAACATTCAATTGGAGCTTATCCAACCCACTGACGGCAACAGCGTTTATGCCGAGTTTTTAAGAAAGAACGGGCCTGGATTACATCATATCTGCTTTGAAACATCCGGTAGCTATGAAGATTGCAATGCACATATCTCTGCAAAAGGAAACGCCGAGATCATGCAGAAAGGACTGGATTCCGGCGGTATGGAGTTTTCTTACAGGGATCTGACAGCCGACCTTGGCCTGGTAGTTGAGCTTATGAATCCTCCCGATAATTTTATTTCGCCGCCGCCGGTTTGGGAATACCCGCAAAAAGTATGATACCTATACGGCATATAGAAAAAAGCCTACACTGAAAGGGTATTTGGCTATGATGAATTTTGATTTTACCGGCAAGAATGTTGTGGTGACGGGGGCCGGCTCCGGCATCGGCAAAGGGATAGCCCTGGAGTTCGCTGACAACGGCGCGAATGTTTGGATCGGCGAGATTGTAGACGACCATGGCAACGCAACGCTGCAGGAGCTACAGAAGCATGGTGAAAGATTTGGATATACCAAGGCAGATATCTCATCGCGCGTTCAAGTTGAAAAGATGTTTGCCGCCGCCAACTCCGCGTTGGGCGGCATAGATATAGTCGTTAATGCAGCCGGGATATTCTGCTTTAAAGGTTTCTTCGAGGCTACTCCCGAGGATATCAGAGGGCATTTGGACGTGAACCTCCTTGGTACGATATACGGCTGTCAGATCGGCGTCGATTATATGAAAAAGCAGGGACGAGGAGGTAAGATCGTAAATATTTCTTCGGTTGGCGGAAGGCAGGGCGAGCTGGAATCGCCGTTTTATGCGCTTGGTAAGTCCGGCGTTATCAACTTTACGCAATCTGCGGCTTACAACGCAGCCCCATACGGCATAAACGTTAATGCAGTTTGTCCGGGAACCATCCGGACGCCGATGATAGAAGCAATTCTAGCGGAAAAAGCGGGAAAAAAGGGGAATACAGACGGTTTGTTTATGGATCTTGTAAAGAGTAGAAGCCCGTTGGGTGTTCCGCAGACTGTCGAAGATATGGCCTACGCAACGCTTTTCCTATGTTCTGATTATGCAAAAAACATAACCGGTCAAGCTCTGAATGTATGCGGAGGATTCAAAATGAATTAAAACAACGGCTAATTTGCCGATAAGAATTGTTCCTGGGGTTTCTGTCCCAAAAGCATCAAAGATAAAACAAGTGTCAAAATACACTTGTTTTATCTTAGTTTAAAGGAAGGAGAATAATCTATTTTATTAACGTTCTATATGGATTATTGAGCAGCTTTATAAAAAGCGCCATGAATTCGGCTGCTTTCGCGCCGTCAATCAGCCTGTGATCGTAGGTTAAAGAAAGTCCTATCACTGGTCGTATGGTTATCTTCCCATCATAAGCGACTACCGAATCTGTAATCCGCCCAACGCCCAATATTGCCGCTTGCGGTGGATTGATGATTGGAGTAAACAGGTCGACCGAATCGTATGCGCCAAGGTTGGAAACCGTGAAGGTGCCTCCGGATAATTCTTCGGACGACAGGTTTCCGCTGCGTGCATTGGATGCCAAACTCCCGATCTCCTGACTGATGCTAATAAGGCTTTTTTGGTTCGCGTGTTTAACAACAGGCGTTATCAGGCCATTTTCGAGAGCCACAGCCACGCTGATATTGATATCATGAAGTATTTTTATCTCCTTTTCATCTATGAGGGTCGAGTTTATGGCCGGCATACTCTCCAATGCCAGTGCCGATATCTTAACGAGCAAATCTGTGTAGGTGACCCGTATTGATTTTTCAGCCACACTTTCATTGACCATTTTTCTGAACTCTACGAGGGCACCCGCGTCTGTCATGACCTGATTCGTTACCATAGGACAGTCAGTCCAGGATTTTTTCATATTGATGCCGATAGCCTTCCGCATTCCAACGTATGGAATAGAAATGGAGTTCGATATATCTGTCGGTACGGGAGATGGTACGTCAGAGGATGTGAAGTCCAATATATCCGCCTTAACTATCCTGCCACCCGGCCCAGTACCAAGGATATCGCCATAATCCAAACCTCTTTCGGCTGCCATTTTTCTTGCAATGGGAGTGATCTTTATTCTGCCGTCGGCCTGTCTTGGCGTGGTTTCGGCGGCTGGTATTGTTTTTTCTGCCGCAGGGCGTTGGATGGCGGGCACGTCCTCGTCCGGTTTATCCGCTGCTGTTATCAGCACGCTTACATCCTCGCCGCGTTCGCCGATGTATCCTATTACCTGCGAAACGAGGTATTTTTCTCCTTCAAGTCCAATTTGTTTAAGCAATACGCCGCTATAGGCGGCGTCTACTGTATTCGTAATTTTCTCGGTCTCTATCTCAAGCAGTGGTTCGTTAACGGATACGTCGTCACCTTCATCTTTAAGCCATTTTATTATGGTTCCGGATGTCATAGTAAGGCCGTATTTAGGCATCAATACTTCCTTGGCCATATCACATCATCTCCTTTACGGCCTGGATGATTTTTGCTTCGTTAGGGACATATTCTGCCTCTAAAGCCGGACTGAAAGGACAATGGGTGAATGGAGCGGCAACCCTTTTTATAGGCGCGTCCAAAAGGTCGAAGCCTTCATCTGCAACCATTGCGGCTATCTCCGCGCCAAACCCGCAGAAGCCGACCGCCTCGTGTACTATTACAAGCCTGTTTGTCCGTTCTAACGATTCAAATATTGCGTCCTTGTCCAGCGGAACGAGCGACCTGATATCGATGACCTCCGCGCTTATGCCTTCGTTTTCCAGTTCGGCAGCCGCGGCATCGCATGTATGTACCATCGCACTGTAGCTCAATAGCGTAACGTCTTTTCCGGACCGAACCGTATTAGCCTTTCCGATTGGAACGAGATATTCACCTTCGGGGACCTCGCTTTCCATAGCGCCCAACCGTTTGTGTTCTATTACCATAACAGGATTGTCATCCCTGACGGCAGAAGCCAAAAGCCCCTTGATATCTGCCGGTGTGGAAGCGGCGACGATCTTTAATCCGGGACAATGCGCGAACATCGCTTCCAGACTTTGGGAATGCTGGGCAGCCGCTGCGATACCCGCGCCAATTTGCGTACGTATAACGATAGACAAATGCGTTTGACCGCCTACCATATAGCTGAATTTTGCTATCTGGTTGATGACCTCATCCATGCACACACCCATGAAATCCATAAAGTCATGTACGACTATAGGCCGGAGTCCCATGCTTGCCGCGCCGACGGCCATGCCCGTTATTACGGTTTCACTCAATGGAGCGTCCAGGACTCGGTCGGGCCCAAACTCCTTCAATAGACCGCCTGTTTGTCCAAATGCGCTTCCGAAAAAACCTACATCCTCTCCGACTATGAATACGTCGGGATCCCTTTTCATTTCCAAGTATTGTGCTTCCCTTATTGCCTGAACATAAGTCATTTTAGCCATTTACACCGGTTCCTTTCAAATTATGGGAAGTAATGATTCTGTTAAATAAATACATCCGTATAAAGCTCTTCGGGTTCCGGGAACGGGCTGTCCCAGGAAAATTTCATGGCATCGGCGATCTCCGCCTCCGTTTCGGACTTTATCTTGGTCAATTCACTTTTAGTTGCTTTCTTTTCTGAGATAAGGCGTTCTTCAAAGCGCGGTATAGGGTCGTTTTCTTTACTAAGCCATCTTTTTTGCTCGGCTTCGGGTTTATATGGCGCGGGATCGCCAAGATAATGCCCGTGATGCCGCCATGTCAGACATTCGATAATCGAAGGCCCTCCGCCTCTTCTTGCGCTGTCTATCGCTTCCTTTGCGGCCTCGTATACCGCAATAGGGTCGTTTCCGTCCACAGTTACTCCGGGTATATCATACGCCGCGCCGCGCTGGGATATCTTCTTTATCTTCTGGTGCTGTCTTTGCGGCGTAGACATTCCAAAACCGTTGTTCTCACAAACAAAAATTACAGGCAGATTTAGAACCGAAGCCATATTTATCGCTTCGTGAAAAGTTCCACGGTTGGATGCTCCATCCCCAAAAAATGCGACGGTCACCGATTTACTCCTTTTATAATGCTGCGCATATGCCACCCCGACCGCAATAGGCATGCTCGCGCCAACTATGCCATTTGCGCCGATCACACCTTTGGAAAGATCGGCAATGTGCATCGATCCGCCTTTGCCCTTGGAATAGCCGGTAGCCTTGCCGTATAGTTCGGCCATCATCCTTTTGGAATCAGCGCCCTTGGCCAGACAATGTCCATGCCCTCTATGCGTGCTCGTAATGTAATCGTCATCATTAAGACACGCGCATACTCCGGCCGCCACCGCTTCCTCGCCGCTGTACAGATGAAGGAATCCAGCCATTTTGCCGTCCAAAAATTCTCTTCTTGCAGCTTCTTCGAATGTACGGATACGAACCATTGTACGATACAGGCTCAAAAGCTGCTTCTTACCAATGACCATATTCTGCCTCCAGTCTAAATATTGCGTAAGGGAAATTGTATTAGAAAAAAATTACTTTTGATCGGATGACTGAATCTTATCATTGATAAAATTTGCAGTCAATTCCGCGATGGAAAAGCCATATTCCAAATGTGAATATATACAGCAAGAAAAATATATTGTTCAACGGCAACGGTTGAAATTATTATAATTAATAAGTATTATAGTTATTGATAGAAGATTCAGGATGAAAATAATATAATCGGAGATATCGCTATTG
>JAVBOF010000131.1:0-20055 GCA_031550915.1 Eubacteriales bacterium
ATATTGGAAACCTTGAGCGATTTTGGCGGTATTACAAGGGATACGGATCTGCTGACCGAATATGTCCGGCAAAAACTAAAACGCGCGGTGACCCGCAGGTTTATCGGAGACAACAAGGCGAGAGTAATTACACTCGACCCGTCGCTAGAGCAATATATTGCCGAACGCGTGAAGCACAATGAACACGGCGCGTATGTTGCTATGGAGCCGGATCAGATACAGAGGGTGTTCGTCAGCCTCAAAAACGCGGTTGAAAGGCTCCGTAACCTTGGGATAACGCCTATCGTGCTGACATCGCCGGCGGTACGCAGGCATTTTAAGCGTATAACCGAGCAGATGGCGCCGGATCTTGTGGTGCTATCCTATAATGAGCTGGAGAGCGACATAGAAATCTTTGCTGACGGGATGGTGAGTCTATCGGCATGAATATAAAAAAGTATTACGCCAAGGATATGCAGGAGGCTATGAAAAAGATCCGTCAGGATCTCGGTTCGGACGCCATTATATTAAGCAGCAGGCCCTATAAGAAAAAAGGCCTATTAAATATCTTTGCCAAACCTATGTTTGAGGTTATTGCTACAGTTGAACCAAAACCCTATATACCGCCGGCGCAAAGCCAGCCAAAACCGGAAATAAAGCCAAAAGTTGATTTAGTCGCCGATGAGCCGATAACGATACCCGTTGCGGAGGATATTTCAAAGGAGCGGTTCGAAAAGCTTGATAACAGGATCGTTGAATTGGAAGGCATGCTGGAAGGGTTTGTAAAGAAGTTTGGCAGTATGGGAAGAGCGGGGAGCGCTAGGTTTCCGGACCCTATCCAGATCCTATATGAAAAGATGCTTGAAAATGATGTTGAAGAGACACTGGCAGTAGAGATAGCGCATCAAACGAATATGCTTTTGCAAAAATTCTCTGACGAATCGGCAGAGGAGATAATGCAGCAGCTTATTTGCCAGCATATTGGCGAGCCTGTAACGGTCAAGCCAAAGAAATTTACAAAGAATATAGTCGTTTTTGCCGGACCGACGGGCGCGGGGAAAACCACAACGCTTGTTAAACTTGCGGCTCAGCTTGCTGTAGAACAGGGCTTGAAGGTTGGTATAATAAATTCCGACACTTACCGAATTGCGGCGCAGGAACAGCTGAAAACATATGCGGATATATTGCAGGTTCCGCTGAACATAATATACTCGCCGCAGAATATCGGCGAGGCTTTGCAGATGCAGGACGACAGAGATATAATATTCGTTGATACAGCGGGCAAAAGACCTGGCGATGAAAAGCACCGCGAGGATCTGGAGCAGATAATCGGAATCAGCAAGGCTGATGATATCTATCTTGTATTGAGCGCTTCGACGGGTATTAAGGCTTTGCGGCGTATGATAGACAGCTATGCTTATTTGAACAGGCATAGTTTGATAATTACAAAAATAGACGAGGTTGCCAATTACGGCAGTATATTAAACAGTTGTCACTTTTCCGGACGCCCGATCAGCTATCTTACAATCGGGCAAAGTGTTCCAGACGATATAATGGTCGCGGATCCCCGGGAAATTGCCTGCAGGGTTTTGAGGTAGGTTTATGGAAGACCAGGCATCCAGGCTAAGGAGATTGGTAAATAATGACCCGCCGCTTCCCAAAGGCGCAAAGGTCATTACGATAACGAGCGGCAAAGGCGGAGTTGGCAAATCGGCGTTCGCCGTCAATTTTGCTATTGCCCTGAGCAAGCACGGTAAAAAGGTGCTGCTTATCGATGCGGACTTTGGGCTCGCGAATATCGATGTTATGCTGGGCGTCTCCGGCAAACACGATTTGATGGATATCATAAAGGGCAAGAAAAAGATTTGGGAAGTAATGAAACAAGGGCACCAGGGCGTACATTTCATCTCCGGAGGCTCCGGTGTTCAGGAATTGCTAAAGCTAAGCGAACTGCAGATAAAGATGCTATTATACGAGATGAAAGAACTCGATAACTTCGTTGATGTTATTCTGTTTGATACGGGCGCAGGCGTGAACGACAATATCATGCAGCTTATTGGCGCTGGAAACGAGACCTTCCTAATAACAACGCCCGAACCAACGGCGATAGTAGATGCGTACGCGCTTGTAAAAACGCTGCATGTTTTGAAGGAGATGCCGCAGGTAAAGCTGATAATCAACAAAGCGGATTCCGTAAAAGAAGCTACTGATATCCAAAACAGCTTTATTAGCATAGCTAAAAAATATATGAACATAGACATTACCCCGTTGGGATATATTTTAAATGACCCTATGCTGACTAAGACGATTAAAATGCAAGTGCCTATTACAATAAGCTATCCAAAGAGCGGGGCATCCATGGATATCGAACGGATCGCATGCACTTATTTAGATTTGTATTATTCTGACAAACAAAGGTTGGGTTTGGTGAGTTTTTTTGATAAAATGTTAAAAAAGAAATCATCCGGGGTGTAGCCGATGGAATTGCAAAAGATTTTAAACATCGGCGAACGTATAGATGTGAGCCTGGATAATTCTTCGTACAGGACCGTTGTGGAGGATATTATCGGAAACGATGCAATTGTTGTCGCTCATCCGATGTATCGGAATAAACTGATTTATTTTGAGGACGAGCAGGAAGTTACGATGATTTTCTATCGTCCGAACGGATTATTTTCTTTCAACGGTGTCCTTATCGACAAATATACGGAGCACAACGCAAGGCTTGTAAGCATTTTACCTATAAACGAGCCGACGCGTATACAGCGCCGCAGGGGTTATAGGCTGGATATCAGGATACCAATACGGATGAGGCTTATAGATAACGATACGGGCGAGTTTTATGAGCAGTCTGCGGAAACCATAGATATTAGCGAATTTGGTATGCTTTTGGCGGCCGAGCAGCAGCTACCCCCGGAGACTATTTTGGATATCCGGTGCAAAATTGCCGGAGAGATGATGGAAATGCGCAGCCAGGTTATGCGCAGCATACCGTCGGAAACCAGGAAGAACATATACAATGTCGCTGTCACCTTTTTTGAAATGAAGAACTGGATGAGTATGACCATAAGCAAATTTATATTGGACGAACAGATCAGGCGAAGGGCTAATAGCTAGAATACTACCGATTGGAGCATTTATGGCTGAAATTAAGGACGATTACGGCGAACTGTGGCAAAAATATATAAAGACAAGGGATATAGAGATCAAAAACGAGCTGGTTTTGAATTACCTGCATCTTGTCAAACGTATAGTTTTGAGAATGATGCCTGTTTATCAGAATTTCAACGAGTATGATGACCTTGTAAGCTATGGTGTTCTTGGACTCATGGATGCGATCGAAAGATTCGATCCGGATCAGGGCGTAAAATTCACGACCTATGCAACTTTGCGTATCCGCGGGGATATAATCGACCATATGCGCAAAAAGGACTGGGCGCCTTCCAGCCTGCGCAGGAAAATAACCGCGGTTAGCGATGCTTTTAATGATTTACAGTCTAAGCTTTTCCGCCAGCCGAGCGAACAGGATGTTGCCAATCATTTGGGTATGGACGTTAAGGAAGTGCGCGAAGTTTTGGAAAAATCCTACATATTCAACATCCTGCATTTTGAAGATATTTTGACGGAAAACAGCACTGTAAAAGAGCCTGCAACACCGGAGGAAGCAAATCCGGCCAATATAGCGGAAAAGAAGGAAGTAAACGACATACTGGCAAATGTAATAGAAACATTGCCGGAAAAAGAGCGGCTTGTGATATCGCTATATTATTACGAAGAGATGACGCTAAAAGAAATTGCCTCGATATTACAGGTTTCAGAATCACGTATATCACAGATCCATTCAAAAGTCTTATTAAAATTACGCCAGAAAATGGAATATGAATTTAACGCTTAAGTACTCCTAAAAAAATGCCGATAAATAATATGGATACTATCGATTTTATAGTATACTAAAATAGGACGTCAAGCTTGTCGCTATAGGATAAGGCGACAGAATAGGAGGCCGGTCATGTTAAGCGGCATGGATGCACAGATGATAATCCACAGGACCACCGACTTTGCTAAAGATGCTCATGCGTTAAGCAAAAAAGGCGAAGTCAGCGCTTTTCTTGCTTCTGAGCAAAACAAAACCGATGCGGATAATGAACAAAATATGATCCACAAGGTGGAAAAACAGGAAGCGTTACAACGTGTAACTGAAAGAAAACAAAGTGACGACAGTAACAGGGACGCACAGCAGCGGCGCGGAACGGGAAACGGCAAGAACATGGGGCGTAGAAAAAGTGACAAATTAAATCAGCGAATGATCGATATAGAGGTATAGTGGATGGACGCAAAGACCTGGGTCGTTATAGCGGTAGTTATAATAGGTGCGGTGATATATTTTATCAACGCGCGCAGGCTTAGAAAATCTAATCAACAAAAAATAAAAGCTCAAGAGGATCAAAGTGAAAAACTCTTTCACATGTACCAAAACATTGAAGACCTCATGGACAGCTTTGAAGAGTATGTTGAAGAGGTGCGCTCTTCTATACATGGAGAGATAGAAACGATCCGTAAAGAGCGTCAGGAATTGGAAGCTCTGATGGTTCAGGCACGTGAGATCGCTACGGTATCGCGTGAAATTAAACCTCGCCACCAAAAGCCACTGATAATAAAGACCATTCACGAGGAAGACATGCCAAAACAGCCTCCCAGGGAAGAAAAGCCGGCTGTTGTGGACATCAAGCAGGGTAGGGCGCAGAGAATAGTTGAAATGCGCAAAAACGGAAAACCGGCGGACCAGATTGCGAAGGAACTTGGAATATCGATGGGTGAAGTCAATATGTCGATAGGGCTGTTTGACAAATAACCAAACTATATCAGACAAATCCCTAAATGCAGTAAGAACTGCGCTTATAGATCAGCTTATAAAATAATAGTGCAAAAACGCTCAAGTGAAACCATTAAAGATTCGATATTTACATTGAAAGACTTTAATGGTTTTTCATTTGAGATATACGGAGGGAATCGAATGCTTCGTGGCATGTATGTTGCCGGAACAGGGATGTTGGCGCAGAGAAGGCGCATGGATGTACTTACAAATAACATTAGCAATGTAGAAACAATCGGATTCAAAAAGGATACGCTAGTGACGCGATCGTTTGAAGATAAGCTTTTGGAAAGGCTTAACGATCCGACCGCTTTTGCATATACACAGGCTGTGGGGCCGTATAATTATGGCAATTATATAGATCAGGTATATACCAATTTTGACCAGGGCACGCCGGAAATGACCGAAAGGGAAGAGGACTTCGCCCTGATGAACCCCGGATTCTTTGTGGTCAATACGCCGGAGGGCGAGCGATATACTCGGGCTGGGAACTTTTTTGTAACGGCCGACGGTTATCTTGTCACCCAGGAAGGCTACGGTGTCATGGGGACAAACGGGGTCATACAGGTTGGTACAAACGGTTTTACGGCTGACGACCTTGGGAATATATCGGTAAACGGAAATATGGTAAACAAGTTCCGCATAGTTAATTTTACCGATACGGAAGCGCTTCGTAAGCAGGGGGACAATCTGTTTGCAAACGTCAATAACAGCCCGGTCACTGAGGCTAATTCCATAGTAAAACAGGGATATCTTGAAAACTCGAATGTTGATGTGGCAAGCGCGATGGTCGATATGATCGAGATAACAAGAAACTACGAAGCCAACCAGCGGATGCTCAGGATCATTGATGAATCTCTCGGCAAAGCTGTAAACGATATCGCAAGGTTCTAATAAGGAGAATTTGAATGTTACAGGCATTATTTACATCGGCGACAGGTTTAGCGGCGCAGCAACAGCGCCTTGATACGATAGCGAACAATTTGGCAAACGTGAATACAAACGGGTTTAAGAGCGTTCGTACGGACTTTAAAGATGCGTTATATAACGAAATGCTGAGGCCTGTACCGGATGATACAGTAGACTTGCAGAGGGGTGTTGGCGCACTTCTATCTGCAAATGTGAAAGATTACCACAAAGGCGCTATTCAGAACACTGGCGTAAATACCGACTTTTATATAGACGGGGAAGCTTTTTTCCAAGTCTATACGAAAAACGGGGAGATCGCATATACAAGAGCGGGAGATTTTTCGGTATCCCGTGAACCGGCGGCAAACTATTTAGTTACTAAAACCGGAGACTACGTGTTGGATGAAAACGGTAACAAGATATCGCTTTCCGGAGATTTGGAGACGCTTAGCTGCGCATCGGACGGAAGCCTTTCAATGGGGCAGAATTCACCGATATTTGCAAAACTGGGTGTTTATGATTTCCCGAACCTCGATGGATTGACATCGCTTGGCGGCAATTACTATATGCCGACTGCAGTATCCGGAGGCGCCAGAAGAACAGCCGGATATGAGATCCGTCAGGGAGCGCTGGAAATGTCCAACGTGAACATGGGGCAGGAGATGACGAGGCTGATCCGCGCTCAAAGGGCTTTTTCATTGGCCAGCAGGGCGGTAACGACGGCAGATAATATGGAGCAAACAGCACTTGACTCAAGACGCTGACAATTAGTAATATAATACTGTGTACTTACAGCAATAATTGGGAAAACCAATAAGAGGGAGCAAGTATTATGGCAGTAGATATCAGATCTTGTACAAGATGCAAAAAGTTCTTTAACTATAATGGAAGCGGGCTTTGTCCGGAATGTATACACTACATGGACGAGGTATTTACAAAGGTAAGAGATTATCTATATGATAACCCGACAGCGGATATAAACACCATCGCGGAAGATTTGGAAGTAGACTCTGAGCTTGTACTCCAGCTATTGAAGGAAGGCAGGCTGGAGATGAAGAACGCATCCGGCAGCGGGCTGAAGTGTGAACGCTGCGGAACGGTCATTGGAAGTGGGATGCTTTGCAATAGCTGTAAAGCAATTGCCGGAGAGGGACTTGAAAAAGCAAAGCTGGAAGTAAGCAAGTTGGCGGCAGCCAATGAGAAAAGCAAACTTGCGGAGGAACTCAAGAGAGCTCAAGATGGTAATCGAAGCCAGTTTAGAACAAAAAGGCTCTTTGACGATTGAACAGTGAGTAAAGAAAACAGTGTTTTCTTGAAGATATTAATGCAAATTACGAGTATTTGCCGTAGAGAGGGAGAGACAAATGGACATCAACAAAATAGACAGGATACAATCGGTAAGCCCTTTGATGAAATTTGAGGCAAACAATCGTATTACCAAGACAAACCCAGTGGTAACTCAAAGCAAAGACCAGCTTGAATTATCCACAAACGCAGTATCATTTGCAGCAGTATTGAAGGATGCTTTTCATGCCATTGAAAACCGTACCCCACAAGAGATCGAAAGGTTTGAAGCGGTATCAAAGCAGGTCCAATCGGGCAGCTATGAGGTCGACAGCAGAAAACTTGCTGACAAGATATTGGACGGCGTGCGGTTTGATCAAGAAGTATAACGGTTGCCGCATCGGTTTTTTGGGGAGGATATCGGCTTGAGGGATTATTTTACTGAGATCATAGATAATCTGGAAAAGCAGAAGGCTATTTATGAGAAGATATTGGAGTATTCTCGCGAGATGCAGGGCGCAATAATAGACGACGCGGCTTTAAAGGTATCAGAGCTTACAGTTAAAGAACAGACAAATCTGAAAGAGCTGATCAAACTTGAAAAGGAACGGACCCTGACCAGCGACGAATACGCTAAATCTATTGGGATAGAACCTACGAAGTGTACAATACAAACCCTGATAGAAAATGCGGACGGACATATTGCTCAAAGGCTCACAAGGATTTGGCACGAGATGCAGAGGATATTCAGGGAGCAAAAGCAGATAAACGATGCGAATGACGGCCTGATTAGGACGCATTTGCAATATATTGGATATATGATCAATGTAGTTGCCGGTGAAGGGGTCGCCGGCAATACATACGGAACCCCAAGTGACAAGAACACAGGCAAAGTTTCGAAACTGTTTGACACGACAGTATGATATGAGGTGGGTTAACCATGAGGTCGACATTTTTAGGATTCGAAATATCACGCTCCGGCGTTTTAGTAAGCCAGAAACAGCTTGATATTACAGCGCACAATATCTCCAATGCGGAAACGGCTGGATATACGAGAGAGCGTGTCACTACGGCCGCTATAGATCCGTATAATTGCGCTGTCAAACTGCCGATGATATCCGGCGGACTTGTCGGTGAAGGTGTCAATTCAATAACTGTCGAGCAGATACGCAGCGCATATCTGGATTCCCAGTACCGCATGATGAATATTGAAAAAGGCTATTGGGATACGAAAGCCCAGGGTCTTGGCTATGTAGAAAACCTTTTTGATGAATTGTCAGAAGGCGGCATGGTCAATAATTTGCTGGATTTTTATCAGAGCCTGCATGTTGAGCATACCAATACGGTGGATAAAGATATCCGTACTAATATGCGCTCTGAAGCCATTAAATTCACAGAAACAATGAATTATTACTTTGACAGGCTTTGTGAATACCAGCGAAACCAGGATGACCAGGTTGCCTTGCAGGTAAAAGAAATTAACGATATGACTTCCTACATCGCTGCATTGAATAAGGAGATATATAGCTTTGAACTTCATGGCGAAACTGCAAACGATTTGAGAGACAAGCGAAATCTTCTTTTGGATCATTTGAGCAATGTTATCGATATTAACTACAATTATTCTCCGGAAGGAAAACTGACGGTATTCCTTGGCTCTGATACGCTTATAGATAACGATACGGCAAACGCGCTGAAGGTCGTGGCAAATGATACGATGAACCCGGTTACCGGAGTTGCCGACCTGTCGACGGTGAAATGGGCAGCGACGGATACCAACGCTACCATAAGCAGCGGAAAGCTCAAAGGTATAATGGATCTTCGGGACGGGAATACAGCCGAAAATATGGGCGTTCCCCGTATTATAGATACTTTGAATCAATTTGCTAGAAAATTTGTTGAGGAATTCAACGCTGTCCATATGCAGGGCTGGACTTTGCCTATTGGGAGCAATCCTTCTACGCACTGCAACTTCTTTGATGATTACGGCGATATTACCACCGTTACAGCCGGAAACCTAAAGTTATCGCAGGAAATACTCGATAATGTTAATAACATAGCTTGTTCGGATACGCAGATCGTTGCGGGCGCGGATAACGAGCAGATGGGCAACAACGTTAATATGCTCAAGAAGCTCATCGCGGTATTCGATTCGGAGTATCCCGGATTTGGCACTATGGAAGGCTTTTTGAAGAGCATTTTGGTTGAGATAGGCTCTGAAGTCAAACATAGCGAAACGATGTCAGACAGGCAGACGGCAACGGTAAACAGTCTGGAAAACCAGCGTATGTCGCTTTCGAGCGTATCGCTTGATGAAGAAATGACGAGCATGCTGAAATTCCAGCACGCGTATCAGGCGGCGTCACGTATGCTTACGACAATGGACGATATTTTGGATCAGCTGATAAACCGGATGGGCAGAGTTGGTCTATAGCATGGATAAGCTGACGGAGGTAAGGCCATCATGATGAGAATAACTAACCAGATGATATCAAACAACTATATGGTTGATCTTAACAGAAGCATGAACCGTATGGATAAATTATACCAGGAAATGACATCAGGTAAAAAAATATCAAAGCTTTCGGATGACCCCGTTGGAATGATCAATTCCCTTGCGGCCAGATCCAAACTCGCGAGGTTGGATATATATGATAGCAATATAACTACATGTAGAGCATGGCTTACCGATACGGAAACGGCTATGTCCGATTTAAACGATACGCTAAAGACCGCGTATGAGCAAGCAGTTGATGCGTCCAGTGGCACCAAGGGGCCGGCGGAGAAAAAGGCAATAGCGTCTTATATTGCGCAGTTGATAGATCATGCGGTTGGCGTCGGCAATTCGTCGTTTGGAGATAAATATATTTTTGCTGGATATAATACAACAGAAAAGCCATTTGCTTTCGATATGGCAACAGGAGTTTTAACATACAACGGTAAGGACGTCAACTCTATGCTGCCGCTGGATGATTCCACACCCGACGCAGACAGGGACGCGGAGAGCGGTCAGGCAATGAAGTTTGAAATAGGGTTCGGCGTTACGATGGAAGCCAATGTTACGGGGCTTCAACTGTTTGGATCGGGTCCCGACAACACGGTTGCGAATTTGTACGGGTTGTATCAATCCTTGATGAACGATGAAGGTACATCGCAGATTATGCAATGGGGAGCAAAGCTGCAATCGAGCCAGCAGGATACTCTTTCTAATATGGCGGATGTCGGAGGCAGGCAGAATAGGTTGGATCTGATAACAAACCGCTACGATGCGGAAAGAATCAACTATAGGCAGATGCAGAGCGATGCGGAAGATGTTGATGAAGAAGAAGTAATAATGTATTTTAAGATGGCTGAAGCCGTTTATCAGGCCGCGTTGGCCGCAGGTTCTAGAATAATTCAGCCGACTTTGATGGATTATTTAAGATAAGTTTGGGGCAAAAGGAATAGGACAAGGTTTTACCTAAAGCACGCAGGTTGCGCAAAAAGGCAAGCAATCTAGGGGCTTTAGGCAATGCGGTCTATTTCAACAGCCTTGATAATCAGTATCTATTCTAATATACTAGAACAACACAAGGAGGTGTGATATATGCAACAAATTAGAATAGAGACAACAAGAGCACAGTTAGAGATATCAACAACAAGCGCCAGAATGGCAATCTCTAACAACCGGCCTACTGTTCGTATAGAAACCAACATACCGAAGCCGCAGATCGAAACCGAAGTCCCCAAATTTAAGGCGGACTGGGATAGAGTACGGGCGGAATCTGGAATGAAATCACCCGATTTGATGGCAAAGGATATGGTTGAGCTGGGTAAGCAGGCAGCGCTTAAGTTTACCGCTCAATCGGCGCAGGAAGGCAATATGATGGCAGACCCGAAGCTCGGAGAAAGAGCCATTCCAACGATCGCAGCCCAGCGTAACGAGTTGAAATTGCCTGAAGTAAATTTGGGCGCTATACCAAAAAAGCCGGTAGAGATTGAATGGAGTAAAGGAGTACTCTCTGTCAATTGGTCGCAAAAAGCTCTGGAAATGAATTGGGAAGGTGACTATCAGCCTACTATTGAAGTGGAACCCTATGCTGTGGAGATAAAGCTATCGACTATGCCAAGCATCAGGATCTTCTTTGATGAAAATAATATCCCGACTGGGGTTGGCAGAACGGTTGACACGGACATTTAGTATTAAAAAATTAGAGACACAGGTGCAGGTTTATTAGCTGTGCCCATTTTTATTATTGATCTGGGCGCGCAGGTAATTTGAATAAAGAAAGGTGAGGGATATGGAACTTGAAACCAGCAGATTTGGCAAGGTAGCCTTGGACAACAATAAGCTCATTAAGTTTGCCGAGGGCATACCGGGGCTGGAGTACCTGAAAACTTATGTATTGATCAACGATGATACCACATGGCCTATATATTTCTTGCAATCCACCGAGGATGCGCAGATGGCGCTACCTGTCATAAGCTCGTTTGAGGTGCTTGAGGACTATTCACTTGACATTAGCGACGCGGAAGTAGATTATTTGAAACTGGACTCCGTAGAAAACCTTATGGTATTAAACGTTGTGACCGTGCCAGAACAGCTGGACAAGATGACATGCAACCTTGCGGCGCCGATCCTCGTCAATACAAAAATGGGAATCGGCAAACAAATTTTAATCGACGGCAACGAATATCCAATAAGGCATCCCATATACGTATCGGTTATGAAGGTTTTGGAGGGGGTGACCAAAGATGCTGGTTCTATCTCGGAAAATTAACGAATCCATATTGATCGGAGACGATATCCGCATTAAGATCATATCCATCGAAGGTGAGCGCGTGCGTATCGGTATAGATGCGCCCGGGACGATGCGTATATTCCGCAACGAGCTTTTGGAAGGAACCATGGATCTTAACAAACAAGCGGTCGCTACGCCACGGTCAGCTTTTGTATTGAAACCGCCTGCAGAGGATACAATGCCGGCATCGGAAGAATGATTCAAACAAAAAACCCGCAGCCAACCTTTGCTGGTTATAGCTGCGGGTTTTTTAATTATGCAGCCGGTTTTTTGATAGAGTTTCCCGAAGCCCAGTCTTCGAAGAATCCCTTGACCCAATCCCCCGAGTATGCATTGAACTTATCCAATAACTCATCTTTTGTCGCTATACCAAATTTGTTCGATTCATAATATTCCTTTAATGCCGCGGCGAAGAACGGTTCGCCCATCTTTTCCTCCAATGCCAGCAGCATCATGGCGCCGCGGCTATATACCAGGCATGAATACTCCAATAGGTTTTCATATTCGAAAACTGGCAAGTCAAAACGTCTTTGTGCCGATATTGAGGCTACCATATCAGCCATATTTTTTATACGCGCCGTAAATATCGAATCACGCGTATCCTTGCCGTAGCGTTTTTCATAATACTTAATTGTGGAGTATTCCGTCAAGGCTTCATCTAGCCAAGGCTCATCGATCTCATCATTGCCTACCAGGCCATACCACCATTGATGTGCCGTTTCGTGGGCAACAACATATTCAAGGCTGTCAAAGTTTTCCCTTTTATACAAAGCTTCGTCGATCAAAACAATATTGGGGTATTCCATGCCGCCAATGTAGAAATTTGCTTGGACGACGGAAAATTGCCCGTATGGATATTCCCCGAACATATCGTTGAATACTTTAATAGATTCGGCGGCCACATCCAAAGCCAAAAGCCCCCCTTTTTTGTCCGTAAAATAGGAATACACGGTTGTGTTTCCGACCTGCCTGGACAAAATAGTTGCTTTTTTACCTGCCACAAAAGCGAAATCCCGAACGGCTTTTGCACTTACGGTCACTGTTTGCATGCCCGATGCCCCTTCATTTACCTTCGTTTGCCTGCCTGTAGTTGCGAGCGAATAATTTTTTGGTATGCTGATCCTTGCGGTATAATCCGAAGATTCGCTATAGAAAGGATCCCCGATCATATAATATGGGTCAAGATTCCAGCCTTCATCATCATATACGGCGGCAATAGGATAAAAATTACATATATTATAGCTGTCCTCGTTATAACCAAACCTCGATACGCAGTTAGGGAGTTTAACTTTGCATTTTAAACTAATCTGCGCAGATTCTCCTGGCTGTATTGGGGCATTCAAAAACACCCTTAAAAGGCCGTCTCCTTTGCCGGAATACTCGTGCCGAAGGCTCTTATCTCCGGACAACACGGATTCGATTTCGATGCCTCCAGGAGAAAAGCCGTTTGGGTATGGCCCGGGCGAAACGCTGCCTTCTATTTCTTCCTTGCTGAACGGGGCGACACCTTTATCTTTGAAAGCATTGGGATAAAGATGGAAGTAAAGCTTATCGAAGGTCTCTTCTGACCGGTTGACGTATTCTACGCTTTGGCTAAGAAGCAGGGCTTTAGATTCTGTGTCCAATATAATATCCATATCGTAATGCGAGCATTTTTCTGTGTAAAGTTGACTGTCCTCTTCCGCTATGGCAAGCTTTGATACGCTGGAAGACGGACCGCAGGAACACAAGAAAAATATGGAGGCGAATATCAAACAATATATCCGTCGGGCAGGCCGGGAATTACTAATAATAAAAAAATTTTTTGTCATAGATTTTCTTTCTATCATAGATTGATTATTCATTATACAGCATACGGCGTTTTTTATCGAAAAATGATATAAAGAGTATAATAAATAAATTTTTTTCTGGCTGAAGTGACGTTGGATATTTTTTTTTCATGTGATATTATAGATACCACGAACGATCATGGAGGCAAAAATGCCATTCTGCAAGATAGCTGAAAAAAGCTTTATATATGATGTTACTCCGCTTGAAAACCTTTATATAGAGGAGTTTATGCGGCATGCCCCGGGAGATTTTGTCAAAGTATATATCTACGGGCTTATGTTGTGTTACAATTCCGCGCATTTTGAGCCAACTATCGAAACCATATCAAAGGCGCTGAACCTTGATGAGAAGACCGTTTCAAGCGCATTGGAATATTGGGAGCGCACTGGCCTTATCCAGAGAGACGCAGATGGCGTCATATTCAATAACGCAAAGAGTATAATCGAGCTAGACTCGGATACTTCAGAGCCCGCTTTTCGGTATGAAGAATTCAATAAAAAGATGCATGCGATATTGGGCGGCAGGGCACTTTCATCTTATGATTACGAGCGCGTATATGACTGGATAGAGCTTTTTGGAATGGATCAGGATGTGGCTTTAAGGCTTATGGAATACTGTATAGACCTGAAAAAAGGCGAGGACGTGCCGATTTCCTATATGGATAAAGTCGCGATCTCCTGGAACAAAAAAGGGATTAAGACGATAGAGCAAGCCGAAGACCTGATCCAGAGCGCATCGCTCAACAGAAGCCCTTCGAAGGATGTTTTAAAACGCCTTGGAATGAACCGTACCCCAACCAAAGACGAGCACGAACTCTATTTGAAATGGAATGACAAAGGCTTTAAGAGGGACGCGGTACTCATGGCCTGTACGCTTATGACTCAAACCCTGCGCCCAAGTATGGCGTATCTGGACAAGATATTAGAAGGTTTTGCAGAACGCGGCATAACCGACGCCAAGGCCATTGAGGAAGATATCAAAAGTGGCGGGACCGTAAAGACCGAGGCACAAAAAGCGCGAAGCCCGCAATCCATGACAAAAAAGCCCGACGGCAGGCTGAAAGACAAACGCACATATTCAAAGCAGGATTTTGAAGCTATGCTGGATATAAAATAACCGGAGGTATTTTTGGCGGACATATACGAAGACGCAAAATTTCATTTTGAAACCCTCCGGCAGCAGAACGCCATGGAACTTGAAAAGCGGCGGAATAAGGTATTAAAGAAAATACCCGAACTCGCAGAATTGGAATCGCGTCGCGAAGATTTGCTGCTGCAGCTTCCGCTTGCCTATTTGCAGGGAGATTCCGATGAAGAAATATTGAAGCAAGTGCGCGGAATTAACATGAGTATATCGGAGCTTCTGGAAAAAAACGGATTTTCGAAGGATCAGCTTGAATTGCGATATGAATGTGAAGTTTGCAGTGATACAGGGTTTACGGGCGATCTAATAAAAAAGCCGTGCCGATGCATGCAGGCCTTGCTTTCAAAAAATAGATATACAAACAACGGTATGGGAATTTTTCAAAATCAGACGTTTGACAATTTTGATTTCGATATTTTTAAGGATACTAAGCAAAAAAGCCTGATGAAAAAAGCATATACCTATTTTAAGGGATACTGCAAAGGTTTTCCTCACACAGATAAACTCAATATCCTGCTTATGGGCAATACCGGACTTGGAAAGACCTATCTTTTAAATTGTCTGTGCAATGAATTGATAAAAAGGGAAGTGCCTTTGACCCGGCTATCGGCGTTCAGGTTTTTTCAAATGCTTTTTGAAAGGCATATCGGCAAGAGTGATGAGGGGATAGACGATTTTATATCAGTCGACCTGCTTGCCCTGGACGATTTGGGCAGCGAACCTTTTATTAATAACGTTACCCTGCCATATTTTTTGAATATATTGAATGAGAGGCTGACAAATGGAAAGCATACAGTCATCACTTCCAACCTGCAACTGGACGAAATCTTTGAAAGATATGATGAAAGGATCACCTCGCGGCTTTTAGACAGCACTACAACAGCAAAGATACAACTCCAGGGCAATGATGTTCGGACAGGACTTTGAATGATCATCATCTGTTTATATCCGAATCCTCAGCGGTGATATAGATAAGGTTGTCTATCGCTCTCTTTGTTATCAAACGCCTTTCAACAAAGCTGTAACACAAACTTTCATGCACTATGAAATGATCCAGAACGTTGATTCCGAGCGGCTCCAATGCGCGGATTATTTCTTTTGTTGTATTAATATCAGATTTGGACGGCTGCAAATTACCGCCGGGATGGTTGTGCGTCAAAATAACGTGCTGAGCGTTATGACGCAATGCTGCTTCGACTATCTGGCGCGGATATATGTGCATCTCGTTGGTCGTGCCCCTGAAAAGCAGATCGGTATGTAAAACCCTGCTCTGAGTATCCAAAGAGACCAGATAAAAGCATTCGTTTCTTTCCCCAAAAAAAAGGTTAATTACATATTCGCCTGCATCGGCGACATTTGTTATTTTCTGGCCCTTTATCGGCGCCCGCTTGATATATGATTTTGCGAGTTTTCCTATAAAGGATAGGAATATGGAAGCTTCCTTGCCGATACCCTCGCTGGATTCAAGATCCTTTGCATCCGCATCGAAAACCTTGCGAAGCGAGCCGAACCGGTTGATAAGCATATGAGCGATTGCATTTGTATCCTTACGCGGTATGCAATAGAAAAGGAGCATTTCAAGCACCTGATGGTCTGTAAAACTGTCAAGCCCTTCATTGATGAACCTTTCTTTAATTCTTTTTCGGTGTCCCTCATGCATAGATAAAGCTCATTCCCCAATTAGATATCATACAAACAATATAAAAGTATTATATAATTATACAATAGCATAGTTTAACATTTTAAGAAACATCTAACGTGTTATTAAAAAGCAAAAGCTTAGGATGTTTGACACTGATTTTATTGGGAAGTATACTTATAATAATTTATAAAAAGGGATGTCCGAGATGAAATTCAGTTTTAAGCATTTTATATCAAGAGTGCCATGGATAGTTATCGGCGCTTTTCTTTGTTCTGTAGGGGTCAACGGCTTTTTTGTCCCCCATCAGCTTTTGATGGGAGGCATAAGCGGTATTGCGCTTATTCTTTTGTATTTTTTGAATCTGCCGCTTTCTATAACCGTACTTGTACTTAATATACCGGGGATAATACTCGCATTGACCAAAGCGAACCTCGAATTCGCGCTATTAACCGTTTGTGGCATAGTGTTCAATTCATTCTTTTTCTGGCTGACCGCCGGATGGGATATAGCCATCCAGAGCCCGATGGTTTCAGCAATATTTGGTGGCCTCATAGTAGGCATAGGCGCGGGATTGGCACTTTGGAAGGACGGATCGCTGGGCGGGCTTGATGCACTTTTTCTGGTAATATCGAAATATATTACAATTCCGGTTGGTATGGTTATGCTTGGAGTGAACTGCGTTTTGATGATAATACTCGGTATATTGACGAACATTGAAACGGCTCTATTGACAATAATCGGCTTGTTCGTTTCATCCAACGCCATTGATATGATAAGAAGCGGCTTGAATAAACGTATTACCGTCTTTATAATTTCTGAGAATTGGGAGACCATATCAAATAAGATATTGCAGGGATTGGGCAAAGGACTAACGCTGTTGAAAGGCGAAGGTGCCTTCACATCCAAAGAAAAGGTTTTGGCTTACTGTGTCATACGCTCTTTGGAGCTTGAAAAGTTAAAAGCTATAGTGATTGCCGAAGACAAGGACGCTTTTATTTCCGCGATAGACACCAGGGAAGTGCATGGCGGATTGGGTATTGGAAGGCGCTTTTAGGAAGAGGATAGATGGATCATAAGGATTTTATAAAAACGCATACTGAAGAAATGACAGAGGCTTTATTTGGGCTTCTGCGCATCCCGAGCGTAAAGGATGACCCGGCGCCGAACGCACCATACGGTAAGGAGATACGTAAGGCTTTGGATTACATGAAGGAGCTTTGTGAAGGTTTCGGTTTTGATGTGACTGATGTTGACGGGCATGTTTTATGCTGTGATTATGGCAATGGAGAAAAAACGCTGGGCGTGATGACACATCTGGACGTTGTTCCGGCAGAGGGGTTTTCAAAACCCGCATTTGAACCGTATATCAAGGAGGGTAAAATCATCGCCCGCGGCGCTATGGATAATAAAGGTCCCGCAATAGCATCACTGTTTGCGTTAGCGTCGCTAAAACAAAGCGCATACGTGCCCTCTATGCGCATCAGGCTATTGTTTGGCTGCGACGAGGAGAGCGGATGGCATGATATGGAATATTATGCCAAAAGCCAGCCTATGCCTGATATCGGTTTTTCCCCAGATGGAGATTATCCCTTGATAAATTCCGAGAAAGGCGTCTTGCATATATCAATAAAGCTGCCGAAGGATAATACAAGCCTGTTTAAACTATGCAATATAAGCGCAGGCGAACGTGTAAATATGGTGCCGGGCAGCGCCGAATGCGTAATCTGCGGGGATTTGAAAGCGCTTCAAAAAGCTTTGCAGGAACATAAAACCGAGCATGTTTGGTTTGAGTTAAATGAAGATACTTTATTATTGAAAGCTAAGGGTGTAAGCGCACACGGCTCTACGCCTGAGAAGGGTAAAAATGCCTTAACATTTCTTTTGGAAGCATTACTTCAAATAGAAGATTTTAACAAGCCGGCTATAAAGACGCTTTTTGCTCTTGCTACCGGTATCTTCGGCCAGAATCACGGCTTGGATATAAAGGATGAATCCGGAAGGCTTACGCTGAACTTGGGCCGTGTCCGCATGGATGGCGGATTTATATTTGCGGACGTTGATATAAGATATCCGATAAGTATGAGCGTTGAAAAGACGATAAGTACATTAAAAAAAACCATCGAGCATGCGGATTTTGAAATTCTGAGCACACATGAAAGCCATTTTGTGCCGGAGGACAATGACCTTGTACGCAAGCTGCTGGATTGCTATGCTACGAATACGGGCAACAAAGCTTATTGCCTTTCGATTGGAGGAGCAACATATGCTCGTACCATACCGAACGCGGTCACATTTGGATGCTCCTTTCCGGATGAGCCGAGTACGGCGCACGAGAAAGATGAGTTTATTAAGCAAGAACAGTTTTTATTGAACGCGATAATTATGGCGGACGCAATGATCGCGCTCACTAAAGCTGATTGATAAAAATAAAAAACAGGCTCGGAGAGCCTGTTTTTTTATACTATGCTATGGCGTTGTAAATAGCTGTGTCCAATAAGGGACCCCGTTTTTATCACTTGCATAACCAACGCCTATTTGCGAAAACGAAGGGTTTAAGATATTTGCCCTGTGTCCGGGCGAATTCATCCAACCCGCAACGACCTCAGAAGGAGTTTTCTGCCCCTTAGCTATATTTTCACCCGCCGCGCGATACTTTACGCCGAATTTTGTAAGCATTTCAAACGGACTGCCATATGTCGGAGAGGTATGGCTAAAATAGCCTTTATCACGCATATCCGTGGATTTTGCCCTCGCTGCTTTTCCTATAGCATCATTTTGCGTCAAAGGTACAAGTCCGCGGGACGTTCTTTCCTTGTTCACAAGATCTACAACTTGTTTTTCAAAAGTCGAGGCATTCACCGAGGTCGCAGGTGCTTTTGCCCCTGCAGTCGGTACGTTGATTTTCGTACCGGTTTTTAACGGTGTTTTCAAGTTCATCCCTGGGTTTGCTTTAAGCAGATCGTTTACTGTGATGCCGTTATGCCTGGCAATACCGTAAAGCGTATCTCCGCCTTTTACAGTATATGGTGCGCTTTCTGCAAGGGCAATGGCCGGCATCAAAAATATCATAATAGATAAAACTATCATTATATATTTTATTTTTTTAATGTGCGTTGCTGCATTGTTTTTTTGCATCTTTCCTCCTATCTATGTAAACGCCTTGTTTACATTGGTTTCGATATTATTTTTTGTAGTTTTGTATTTGATAACCGAAACGGTCACTAAAGGATTTTTGCATAAAAAAAGCGGCAAATCGCCGCTGTTTTCTATTTTGCCATATTATTGATTGGTTGATTCTTTCATATACAATTTTATACTTTCGACTGCATCGTTTATATAATCGTTAAGATTTTTTTTAACCACACCCGCTATCTCTGTATTGCATTTAGTAAAAGGAATAAGGATTTTTTTCGCTTCACTGGATGCGATAGCGCAAACCATTTCTTTCGAACATTCGCCAAGCATTGCGTCGCAAATGACTATACCTATTGGCCCGACGATAAGATCTACTCGCTTCGCATTATAGATTATCGCGTTATCTCCGCTTGCGACTTCATGTGCGCCGGCTTTTAGCATAGCGGCCGTCGCTATGGCGTTGGTTCCAAGCGCAATGA
>JAVBOF010000152.1:0-19370 GCA_031550915.1 Eubacteriales bacterium
TCATCTTTGATCCGGCTTCCGTTGGGATATCCTTTGCAATGATGTCATCCGAAACAAGGAATCCACGCCCCTGCAATTGTGTCTCATATGTTAAATATTTGCTCATATCTTTCACCTTAATTCAATATCTTCGGAACCAGATAGCAGCCGTCCTCAATATATGGCGCCTGATTCTGAAGCTTTTCTCTTCCTTCTGTAAAAGGCAGGGCTTCGTCTTTTCTAAACGGTGCAAAAAGCTCCTCATTTACAAAAGCCATGCACTTTAAGCCGTTTGCATCCGCATCTAATATCGGCTGAATATCGGAAAATACCCGTTCAAATTCCTTCGAAAATAATTCTTCTTCGTTTTGCCGCAAGCCGATCTTAGCAAGCGAGGCCGCAATAATGACGTCTTCAGAATAATTCATACTCATCCACCTTTCACAGCGAAAATTTTATCACTTGCGTTTGATTCTTTCAACATTTTTAAAGTTGCGAGATCATAATTTCATACGTTTTGATGTGTAACAATATTTACAAATATACATATCTATATATCAGGAGGTGATTACTATTAATAGTAATAAATGTTGCTGCGATTATAAGAGGTCTTGCTGCGAGAATAAGAAATCCTGCTATTACGAGAAAAAAGTCTTCGAAAAAACTTGCTGCGAAAACAAATGCCGTGAAAGTAAGTGCTGCGAGAACAAGTGCTGTGAGAACAAGTGCTGCGAGAATAAATGCTGCGAGAATAAATGCTGTGAGAATAAGTGCTGCGAGAAAAGCGATTGGAAAGACGACGAATGTGGATACGATCATAATTCTAAGGACTATGAATTCGATTCAAATGGAAAAGAAGACTGGTCCGGCTGCGGCTGCGGTATAAATTAAAAATAAAAAAGCGGCGGTATCTACGCCGCGCTACATAAATTTCCAATACGTTCAATCTATTGATTCAAAGAAATTCATGACCTCTCGGTTAAAGATTTTTGCATATTTCATTGGCAGAAAATGATTTGCTCCTTTTACTATTACGAGTTTGCTACCCTTTATTGCTCCAGCAATTGTTTTTGTGTGGCTGTCTTTGATCATATCCCTTTCACCTGCTATGACCATTACCTTAATATTTAGCGCTTGAAGCTGTTCAAGCTTGATTTGCGGCTGGGCCAGCATCAAAGCCATCAGTTCCTTTTTTCTTTCAAGGCTTTGAATAAGCTCTTTGTCTTGCCTTTTAACGGCCTTTTTCAACTTGGAAGAAAAAACCAAATGCCCCGTTTTAATAGACAACCTATATACTGCTTTTAATCCGTTTGGCTGTATATTCGCGCCGCAAAAGACTGCCGCTTCCAATCGATACGGCTCATCAAGGGCCATCTGCATCGCGATATTACCGCCGTCGCTGAATCCCACTACGCGGTATCTGTCAATATTAAGTGCATTCATCAGCGCTTCGGCATCCTTCGCCATTTGTGCGATACTCAAAGCGTTTTCCCCGCGTGATGATCTCCCGTGCCATCTGCTGTCCATTGATATTACCCTGAATTTTTCAGCGAAGCACAATATCTGGTTCTGCATGCTTTGGATGTCTTCCCCATTGCCGTGAAGCAACAATAAAGGTTCTCCATCGCCATATTCTTCAAAGTAAAGCTCCGCACCATCATTTTTTATAAAGCCGCTGTTTTTGCATTCCATAATATCGTCACCCGAATTGTATAGTCTACATCTGTTATGTTTAGTATAATAGAATATAGACCGGCGCGCAACGGTAAGCGCTGTCAGCCTAAGGAGGTAAATTCATGAACAACGCATTTTTAGAGGCGATAGTGAACCGCAGGACTTTTTATAATATTACTTCTGCGTCCACTATCCCGGATGAAAGAATCAAAGAGATGATATCTGCCGCTGTAAAGCACTGTCCTTCGCCTTTCAACTCCCAAACAGGCAGGGTTTTGCTTCTTCTTAACGACTCGCATACGTATTTCTGGGATGTTGTTCTTAAAACGCTCAAAGAGTTGGTTCCCCCCGAAAATTTTGCGCCTACCGAAAGCAAGATAGCCGGATTTGCAGCGGGTCACGGCACAGTGTTGTTCTTTGAAGCGCAAGATGCGATAGAGGCTTTGCAGGAGAAGTTTCCCAACTATGCCGATAATTTCCCTGTATGGTCCGAACAAGCCGCCGGTATGCTGCAGCTAACCGTTTGGACAGCCCTTGAATCGGAAGGCTTGGGATGCAGCTTGCAGCATTACAACCCGCTCATAGATTTTGATATCAAGAAAAAGTGGTGCCTTCCGGATAGCTGGCTATTGAGGGCGCAAATGCCGTTTGGCAAACCCTCAGCGCGGCCTGATGTAAAATCATTTTTACCGATCGAAGAAAGATTCATGGTTTTTGAATGAGGATACTGATAAAGAAGCCGCATTAGTGCCGCGATAAAGCAGATAAAATTTTGCCTGAGAAATGACGGTTTATTCCCGTTACTTATTTTTGGGCAGAAAATCTACTTGAGATTTCTACAAATAGCTTCTCGCCGAAAGTGTAATATAAATTGAAAGACCAAGTGGTTTTCTCTTATGGTTTTATTGACTTGCATCATATAAAGTATTATAATAGCGTTCAATACGTTTCATGCGTATTATAGATTAGATTAGAAGAGACTAGACGAGAGGAGAATTATTATGAAAACAATTCCAAACAAGATCTATCTTGAAGAGAGCGAGTTGCCCAAAAAATGGTATAATCTTATACCTGACCTACCGACTGAGCTTGCTCCGCAATTGAATCCACAGACGAAAAAACCAATACAGAAGCAGGATATGGAACCTATCTTTGCGAAAGCTCTTATTGAGCAGGAATTATCCACAGAACGGTATATAGATATTCCTGAAGAGGTTCTGCGTATGTACAAGACCTTTCGCCCCTCGCCGCTTTGCCGCGCTTATAATTTGGAAAAATACCTGGATACGCCCGCGCATATCTACTATAAGTATGAGGGCAATAATCCCAGCGGAAGCCACAAGTTAAACAGCGCGATCCCGCAGGTATATTATAACATGCTGGAGGGCAAAAAACGTATTTCTACTGAAACGGGCGCAGGTCAATGGGGTACCGCCCTTAGCATTGCCTGTTCATACTACGGTATGGATTGCACTGTGTACATGGTCAAATCCAGCAGCCTGCAAAAGCCGCATCGTGCTCTGCTTATGCAAACGTATGGCGCAAAGGTCATTCAAAGCCCAAGCACGCTTACCGAAGCGGGACGCAAAATTTTGGAAAAGTATCCTGATACGGGCGGAAGCCTAGGTATTGCTATCAGCGAAGCCGTAGAGGATGCTGCGATGCATGAAGATACTAGTTATTGTCTCGGCAGCGTTTTGAACCATGTCGTTCTGCATCAATCGATAATCGGGCTTGAAGCTCAACTACAGTTTGAAAAGATCGATGTATATCCGGATATCGTTATCGGTTGCTGTGGCGGGGGAAGCAACATAGGAGGAACCGCCACGCCATTCCTGAGAGATAAATTTGTTAAGGGAACCAACGTCAGGATCATAGGCGTGGAACCGACGGCGTGCCCAACTTTGACGCGAGGCGTCTTTGCGTACGATTACGGCGATACCGCAATGATAGCTCCAATATGTAAAATGTATACGCTCGGTCACGGATTTTTGCCTCCGGGGATACACGCAGGCGGCCTAAGGTACCATGGCCTGTCCCCGATTATGAGCCAGATTTGCCATGAAGGCTATATGGAAGCCAGGGCAGTAAAACAGAGGGATGTGTTTGAAGCGGCACAGATCTTCGCAACGCAGGAGATCATATTACCGGCTCCAGAGTCTGCACATGCTATCCGTGTAGCTATTGATGAAGCGCTGGAATGTAAAAGAACCGGCGAAAAGAAGACGATAATGTTCACTTTGACGGGTAATGGATATTTCGATATGAAAGCCTACGAAAATTACCTGACCGAGCAAATAGTCGATGTTGAATATACCGATGAACAACTGCAAGAGTTTCTAAAAGATTTACCCGAGGTTTGAATCTAAACATATAACAGAGGAACGGCAAAGTGACGTTCCTCTGTTTTTGCGTTACTGGGGCCATATGATGGCATTTTGCATACTATTATGATGTATATAAAAATTTTTCTGTATATTTCAAAAACCTCCACGCACCGAATTATAACCTCCTGCGTATTATGGATTGAGCTAACCTTGAGAGGTACATATAGCAATTAAAGGAGGAAGAATGATGAACGGTGGTTTTGGTTGCGGAGATAATTGCCTTTGGCTGATTATCCTGTTGTGCTGCTGCGGCGGCGGCTTTGGCGGCGGGAAAGACTGCTGCAACGATGGTTGCAACGACAACATTCTCTGGCTGGTCCTATTGCTCTGCTGCTGCGGCTGCGGAGGCAACAACCGTGGTTGCGGCTGCTAATAGGTATTGAGCCGGGCATATATGCCCACAATAACCGTTAGTAATTTCGCAACAGGAGAGCAAGGCGGAAACAACGGAAACTACATATAGTGTTTATCGATTTTGTTATTCTGTCTTGTATCAAAGCCTCGGGAAATCCGAGGCTTTTGTCTTATCTTCTTTTCTTTCTTGGCGTCGGTACCTTGCCTTTTTTATCTTTTTTAACTTCCTTTGATCCCTTAAAGCTGCCGGGATTGTTGCCATCCAGCGGTCGCACCAGACATTTAGGGCCAAAACCGATGAGGTCCTCGCGGTTGGCCTTTTTCAACGCATCTATAACTGCCTTCCTGTTCTGGGGCTTGAAGTACTGCATCAGCGCCCTTTGCAGCCTCTTTTCTTCAAAGCTTCGTGGCACATAAACCTTTTCCATAGTCAAAGGATCTATATTGGTATAATACATACATGTAGACACCGTGGAGGGCGTTGGGTAAAAATCCTGCACCTGCTGAGGCCTAAGCCCATTGTCCCGCATGTATTCCGCAAGCTTTACTGCATCGCGCATGGTGCATCCCGGGTGGCTGGAAATGAAGTAGGGCAGAACATATTGCTCCATGTCCAGAGATTTGCTTATTTCATAGAATTTGTCGCAGAATTTTTCATATGAATCTATTTCCGGCTTTCCCATAAGCCTCAATACGCCGGGAGAGACATGCTCAGGCGCGACTTTAAGCCTGCCGCTGGTATTGTGCTCTACAATCTGGCGCATAAACCGGGTATTCTTTTCCTGTAGTATGTAATCGTACCGCAATCCGCTGCGGATGAACACCTTTCTGACCCCCGGCAACGCGCCAAGCTTCTGTAAAAGCTCAATGTATTCATCATGGTCCACCTGCAGGTTTTTGCACGGTTTCGGGAATAGGCATTGCTTATCTATACAGGCGCCCTTTTTCAGCTGCTTCTCACAGGCAGGCCTGCGGAAATTGGCCGTCGGCCCGCCGACGTCATGAATATAACCCTTAAAATTAGGACTTTTTATAAACTTCTTCGCCTCATCAATAAGGCTTTTATGGCTTCTGGCCTGAATTATTCTGCCCTGATGGAAGGACAGCGCACAAAAATTACAAGCTCCAAAGCAGCCGCGTGAGGACGTGAGGCTGAATTCCACTTCAGCTAAAGCCGGAACGCCTTCTTTATACATCGGATGCGCTTCCCGCATGAAATTGAGCGCATATATATCGTCCATTTCTTTGCTGTTAAGCGGTTCCATCGGCGGATTTTGGACCAGATAATGATTTCCATGCCGCTGTACAAGCCTCTTTCCACGTATAGCATCGTTTTGCTGATATTGCTGCAGGAATGTTTCAGCAAAACATTTTTTGTCCACCTTAACCTCTTCGAAAGACGGAAGGCTTATATAATCATAGATATGCTCTGATGAGTTAGTGATACAGCAGGTGCCGTTAATAAACGTCAGATCCTTCATAGCAATACCTGAATCCAACGCATCGGCAACCTCTACAACCGCCTTTTCCGCCATGCCGTAAATAAGGAGGTTCGCGCCGCTGTCGATCAAAATGGATCTTCGCACCGAATCGGCCCAATAATCATAATGTGCAAACCTTCTAAGGCTTGCCTCTATGCCTCCGATTATGATCTTTGCGCCCGGGAAAGCATTGCGGATCTTATTACAGTATACGATAACGGCTCTATCCGGGCGTTTCCCGCCCTTTCCGCCCTCTGAATAGGAATCGTCGCTCCTGGGTTTTTTGGCGGCGGTATAGTTGCTGACCATACTGTCCATATTCCCGGAAGTAACCAAAAAAGCCAACCTGGGGCTGCCTAACACCTTGTAGTCCTCTAAAGCCATCGATGGCTGCGAAATTATCCCGACCCTGTAGCCGTGGCTCTCCAAAACCCTGCCGATCAATGCAGCGCCGAAACTGCTGTGGTCTACATACGCATCACCGTTTACGATTATAAAATCTAGCCTGCCCCAATCGAGCCTAAGCATATCTTCCCTGCTTACGGGCAAAAATCCCTCTGCCATAGCCACCTCTTTCATATAAATAATCATACATTCATACGGATGAGTTGTCAAAATCAAGATCAAAAAATCATGTATCCATTCACTGTGTTTTGCTAAGACTAAGCACAGAAGAGAAGAACAAATGCTCTGGTTCAGCTCTTCTTATCTTCATATTGGTTTTTATTTTTGGAGGTGCGTATTTTGCCTTTTGGCCAAAATCAGAAGTATAAGCCCGTTGGAGGGCTTTCGTTAAGGGATGTCCGGCTAGAGCCGGATGAATTACAAGCCCACGCAAGAGACCTCAGCATAAGCTACACATCACAAAAACGCATAAAATACCGTAACTGGCCTGATATCGCGGAGGAAAAAAAGGTTTTGGTCTCCGCATATAGATCCGTCTGCGCGGACGCAAAAAACGGTTTTCCCATAGTTCCCGCCGCAGAATGGTTGATAGATAATTTTTATCTTTTAGAAGAGAACTTGAAGGAGCTTGTTTCAGGCGACCGGCAGTTTGGCCTGCTCCCCTCGATATATTACTCAAATACAAATATGCCGCGGATTTACTGGCTTGCGGCCGAGCTTATTATGCATACTGACGGCAATCCGGACGAAAAATCTATATTATCGTTCATACAAGGTTATCAACAGGGTACAGAGCTGGATATGAGCGAGCTGTGGATATTGCCGGATATGCTTCGAATAGGGCTGTTGAAGCTGTGCGCACAACTGGCAAGGGAATGTGAATCAGCGCACGACATGCAGGAAAAGGCGCGAAAATGGCTTGATGTATTACTGTTTTCTGCCGGACACAGGCAGAAGCTCCGCAAGCACCTTATTGCGATGGAACGGGAAACTAACTTTGCGCCGCCGTTTTTGGAAAGCCTGCTTTCCAGCCTTAGGGAGCATGAAAACACCGCAGAAATGCTTTCCTGGATAGATAAGCGTCTTGAAACCAAGGGTATCACACCCGCCAACGTCATTCAGGCCGAACATCGCCGGCAAATGCAGAACCAATATCTCATGGGGAATGCCATAACCTCTTTACGCAAGCTGGAAACGCTGTCCTGGGCTTCGACGTTCGAATCTCTCAGTTCTGTAGAGCAGCAGCTAAGGAAGGATGAAACGTATCTGCATATGGATTTTTCATCCCGGGAACATTACCGCAAACGTATACGCAAACTGGCTTTAGAGTTGGATACATCCGAAGCATTGATCGCAAAGAAGGCCGTTGATTGCGCACAGGGTAAGGACGGTCGCTTTGCCGAGGCGGGATGGTATTTTTGGAATGGCTTAAAGGACCTACTTTCCGCGTTGGATCAGAGCCCCAGCCAAAAAATGAAATTCACGGGCTGGTCTAAGAGGCACGCGCGGTCATTATATAAGTGCTCTATAATAATTGCCAGTTTTATCTTATGCGTTCTGACATATTATTTACTCGCAGAAGCAGACCGATATTTCTCGCTGGCTTTGGCAATTATCTCTTTTTTGCCGTTATTCGGCATATGTCAGGCCATCGCGGGCAGGATTTCGACCATGCTAAAGAAGCCGGTCTTTTTATCTAAGCTGGATTTTCAGAATAATATTCCGGAGGAGCACGCGTGTATGGTCGTAGTACCGACTTTGATATCCTCAAAGGAACGGGCTTTAGAGATCATTGCGCAGATGGAGGTATACTATCTTTCCAACCAGAGTAAAAACATGTATTTCTCTTTGCTGGGCGATTTTCCAGACAACAAGCTTAAAGAGCTTGCGGGTGAGGATGAGATAATTGCCGCAGCAGAGGCTGAAATATACCGCCTGAACGAAAAATACCCGGGCGATGTACCTGTATTTTATTATCTGCACAGGGAACGTGAATGGCACGAGCGAGATGGAATGTTTATGGGCAAGGACCGCAAGCGTGGCGCTTTGATGGATTTTATGCGCTTGCTTTTGGATGAAGAAAGTGGTACTTGGCTCTCAATGCCGAATGAAATGCCGGATGTCAAATATGTTTTGACGCTGGATGCCGATACACAGTTGCCGAGGGATTCCGCTATCCGTCTCGTATCAACGCTGGCACATCCGCTCAACTCTCCGGTTTTGGTTGACGGAAAACTCGTATACGGGTATTCTGTCCTGCAACCCCGCCTTGGCGTTACCGTTACCAGCGCCGCGAGATCCCCCTTTGCTTTGATCTTCTCCGGCCAAACCGGTGTGGATCCGTATACTTTTGCTGTATCGGATGTATATCAGGATCTTTTTGGCGAGGGCATTTTTACGGGAAAGGGCATATTTGAGCTTCGGTCGTTTATGCAGCTCGTTGACGGATGGATCGCCCAAAGTTCCTTTGTCAGTCATGACCTTTTGGAAGGATGTTTGGCTAAGGTTGGTCTTGTGACCGATGTGGAGCTCATCGATGGTTATCCATACAATTATGTATCATACTGCAAACGCCAGCACCGTTGGACAAGGGGTGATTGGCAGTTTATGCCCTGGCTTTTCCCCCGTGTCCGTACGGAAAAAGGGACAAGAAAAAACCCGTTGAAGGCGATGTCTAAGTGGAAGATATTCGACAATATGCGAAGGAGCCTTCAACCTTTGCTCCTTATGCTTCTGCTGGTGTTTGGCATACTGCTGCCAGGGAAGCTTGCCGTATGCCTTACAATCGTATTGCTGGCACTATGTATATATCTTGTTTTTGATACACTTGCCTTGTTAAAGAACTTTTTTTCCCGCAAGGCAAAAAAGACGCGCTTGAGCAGGGCGCTTTATGATCTGCGAAATTCTTTTCTGCAGGCCATTCTGAATCTGGTTTTCCTGCCGTATGACGCGCTGAATATGGCGGACGCCATTATACGCGCGGTCTACCGCATGGCAATAAGCCGAAAGAAGATGCTTGAATGGGTCACTGCCGCGGACGCCGAACGAAACAGCTCAAACGATCTATCAAGCTATTTCAAAAGGATGTGGATATCCCCTGTTTTGGGATTCGTGCTTTCCACTGCGTCATACTATCTCTGCCAGCCAAACTGGTGGGGGTGTTTTCCGTTGTTTGCAGCATGGATAGCCGCACCGCTGATCGCCTATGCCGTAAGCCAGCCGTTTGTTTCCGGAAAAAGCAATCTTAACGAATCAGACAAGGATGAGCTATATGCCATTGCAAGGAAAACCTGGCGCTATTTTGAAGATTTTGCCGGAAGCCAGAACGGTTTTTTGGCGCCTGACAATTACCAGATACAACCACGCAAAGGTCTTGTGGAAAGAACATCTCCCACAAATATTGGCTTTACAATGCTTGCGACGCTGGATGCGCATCATCTAGGCTTCATAGGCCTCACCCGGCTTGCGCACAGGATCGGCGGCACTATGGAGACGGTAAGCCGGTTGGAAAAATGGAATGGCCACCTCTACAACTGGTACGATACCCGCACCATGGAAACACTACGGCCAAAATATGTATCCTCCGTTGATAGCGGAAACCTCGCATCTATGGCCCTGCTGTGCTCAAGAGGGTTTGAAAGCTCTCTGTCTGCACCCCATTTTGGACAGGCTAGAGCAAATGGCTTTTTGCAAACGCTCAAGCTATCGCTCTTTGACGAAGACGAAACACGTGTAAAAAAACTCAGCGGTATGATGAACACATTGGCGTCATCAAAGGAAAGCACCTGGCGCGACCATTTGCAGTGGCTGGAATTATTGGAGGATCTGTCGCAATTGCCGGACAGGGCTGCTTCACATCCCTGGACCGAGCGTTTAAAGCTCATGGCTCAGGAAGCGTCGCAGGATATGCAGGCTTATATGCCGTGGGTCTACCTTATTAAAAAGATTCCTTATGAGATCGACGCGACTACCGGCGCCTTTTTTCAATTGATAAGCGAAAACTCGGCGCCAAAAAAAATGATCGAAAATGAAAACGAAATATTGGAATCCCTTTCCCATGTTATAATCAATGCCCGTAAAAAGAAGGACCACACCGAGTTTATAGAGCATCTGCAAGCCGCTGTCGCTGAGTCGTTTATTTCCGCAAACAACATAATAAGCCGTGTCACAACTATCACCCGATCGCTTGAAGAACTTATGTACGGCACAGATTTCAAATCCCTGTATGACGAACAGCGCGAGCTTTTTTGCATAGGTTTCGATGCCGAAACAGGTAAGGCCAGCAACAGCTATTACGATTTACTGGCTTCTGAAGCACGGCTCACAAGCATTTTGGCAATCGCTAAGGGGGATATACCCCAAAAACATTGGTTTAGGCTCGGCCGTCCGCTTACCCTGGTAGGTGACCGCCGTATGTTAATATCATGGGGCGGGACTATGTTTGAGTATCTGATGCCCCAGCTTTTTTTGAAGAATTTTGACCTTACCTTGTTGTATGAAACATATGAATCCGTGCTTGTCGCGCAAAAATCCTTTGCGGAAAGCATGCATACTCCTTGGGGGGTTTCCGAATCCGGATATTACGCGTTTGATCTTTCCATGTACTATCAATATAAATCGTTCGGGGTACCAAAAACAGGATTGAAATCCGGATTGAGCAAGGATGTCGTCATATCCCCGTATTCATCCTTCCTGGCGCTTATGACAAACCCCTCCGAAGCGTGCAAAAACATACGTATGCTGAAAAGCGAGGGCGTTGAAGGCGAATATGGCTTTTATGAAGCTGTAGATTATACGCTTTCCAGATCGGAAGGCAAAAGGAAGCATATGATAGTTAAAAGCCATATGGCCCATCACATGGGCATGTCGCTTGCCGCGATCGATAATTGCCTCAACGACGGGATATTGGCGGAGCTCTTTCATTCAGATCCTATAATTAAATCCGCCGAACTGCTTTTGCAGGAACGTCTACCCTCGCGTAGCGTGCATATAAAAGAATACGAGGATACACATGAAGAACAGCCCATACGTATGCAGGAGATCAGCGCAAACCGTATAATAACGGATTGCGGAGGCCCTCCGAAATGCCATATGCTTTCCAATGGAAGGTATTCGATTATGCTGACACACACCGGCGTAGGCTATTCAGAATGCTCTGGAATAGCGGTTAACCGGTGGAGGCCGGACGCGTGTGTGCAGGAGTATGGAATGTTCACTATAATTAAGGATAGCGGAAAGGATATGGTCTTTTCCACTGCATTCCAGCCGCTCGGCTATGTGCCGGAAAGTTACGAAGTGCGCTTTGAGCCGGACAAAGCCAGTTTTATGCGCAAAGATGGGCCATACCGTACAAAAATGGAGGTTTGTATCACCCCGGAGGACGATGTCGAGATACGCAGGCTCACAATACAGAATTCCGGCCCGGAATCGAATATATCCGCATACAGCTTTTTTGAGCCGCTGCTATGTGACCAACGCGACGACATAGCGCATATGGCCTTTTCTAATCTTTCTATTGAAACCGAATTTTTGGCCGAATACAGCGCTTTGATCGTCAAGCGCAGGCCGCGGCAACGCGGCGCGGCGGAAAGGTATCTGCTGTTTATGGTTGCAGGTGGGGATTGTCCTGCGGATTACGAAACCGACCGCAGCCGTTTTTATGGGCGAACCAGAGGGCCGGGCACACCGGTGCAAATCGACGAAGGCTTTTTAGGCAGGAATACGGGGGCGGTATTGGATCCAATCCTTTGCCTTGAACAGAAAATGGATATCAAACAGGGGGAGAGCAAATCCATCATATTCGTGACGGGAGTCGCAAAGGACCGGGCGCATGCCCTCGAATTGGCAGCACGCTACAGCAGGCCGGAGAATACGGATAAAGCTTTTGAAATGGCTTGGACATATAGTCAGGTGGAATTGCGCTATCTTGGAATGAATTCCGCGCAGGCGAATATATTCCAGGAGCTTGTAGCCCCGTTGATATTCCGGCTTAAAAATACCGCGAGCGGAACAGCGCCAAAGGGCTCCAAGGAAGGGCTTTGGCGGTTTGGAATATCCGGGGATATACCGTATGTGCTCGTAAATATACGGGATGTTGCGGATCTTAACGCTGTGCGGCAGATTATCGGCGCGCATGAATTCTTACGTATCAAGGGCTTGATATTTGATCTGGTTCTGTTGATAGAATACGAAAACGACTATCAGCAGACACTGAAGGACCGGCTGGATGAATTGATATCATCTAGCCACGCAAGGGATCTGCGTTATACAAGCGGCGGGATCTTTGAACTTAACGGCAAGGACCTTTCCGAAACGGAGACTGAACTTTTGAAAGCCTATACACAGTTGTATCTTGATGCTTCAACCGGCCTAGGTGAACAGATACGGCTGAACCTGCAGCAAAGACCAAATAATTTCATGGCAAAAACCCATGCGGAATACGGGGAAATCCTCAAGGAATCTCATGAGTTGCTGTTCGAAAACGGCATCGGCGGCTTCTCAAAAGACGGTATGGAATATGTCATACGTCTTGCGGATGGAGCGACGACACCGGCGCCATGGACTAACATAATAGCGAACGAGAGATTTGGTTTTGCTATAACGGAGAGCGGAGGCGGCTATACATGGTTCCAAAATTGCCGCGAAAACAGGATAACGACTTTCAATAATGATGCTGTAAAGGATAATTTCAGCGAAATCCTGTATTTTCGTGATTCCGAAACTGGCAGGTATTGGAACCCCTGCAGGGGCCCTGTGAGAGCGCCGGGACATTATACCGTCCGGCACGGCGCGGGTTACTCAGGCTTTGAATATGGAGGGTTTGGGCTTCAGCAGAATATATGCATATACTCCGACGCCAACCTGCCGATCAAATACACCGACTGCATAATCTCAAACCCCGGTAGTGAAAAAAGAAAGCTGGATATCTTCTATTACATCCGCCCTAATATGGGTTTTACCGACGATGAGCACACCGCAGTATGGTATACGGAAGACTCAAAAGCCATGCTGATGCAGAATCCATATAATATACGTTATGGTTCAAATGTGGCGTTCGTTTGCGTGCCCGGGTATGAATACTCCTATTGCTGCAGTCAAATCGATTTTATTGGCTTGAACCATGGCTTAGACAGGCCGCTCGCGCTTGCATGCGACAAACTGCCAAACAACGGCGCTACCTATGGCGCACCGTGTGCGGCTATGCAGATTAGCGTTGAGATACCCGCAGGCGAGAGCATACAACTGTGTTTTATGATGGGGTGCGGGGAGGATATGACCGAAACCGAGCATTTGCTGGATGTATGTCAAATGCCGCTTGCAGCACAAAAGGCCATTGACGCCGTACGCGGTAAATGGAACGACCTACTTGGCAAGGTAAAGGTCGAAACGCCGGATACCGCGATGGATTTTATGTTGAACCATTGGTTGAAATATCAGGTATTTTCCTCTAGGCTTTGGGGCAAAAGCGGCTTCTATCAGTCCGGCGGCGCGTTTGGTTTTCGCGACCAGCTTCAGGATAGCCTTTCACTGATGATGAGTTTTCCAGAGATCACAAAGCGGCAGATACTTTTAAATTGTTCGCACCAGTTTATAGAAGGGGATGTACAGCACTGGTGGCATGAACCACGTACAGGTGTCCGCACTAAGATAAGTGACGATGTTTTTTGGCTGGTATATTCGGTGGTAAATTATTTGGATTGCAGCGGGGATTTATCTATGCTGGATGAAGAAATACCTTATCTGGAAGGTAATTTTGTGCCTGAAGGCGAGCACAATATATACGAAACTCCCTTTGTATCAGATGTGGCCGAAAGCGTTTATCTGCATTGCCAAAGAGCTTTAGACAGCGTAAAATTCGGCGAACACGGCTTGCCGCTCATCGGTTGCGGGGATTGGAACGACGGCATGGACAGGGTCGGCGAGCTAGGGCGCGGCGAAAGCGTCTTTAACGCGTGGATAGGTATCATATGCTTTAGCCGTTTTGCTGAAATATGTACGGAACGCGGTGACAAGGAGATGGCGCATGAATACGCTTCACGCGCAGACGATCTTCTGAGAGCTGTGGAGACCCACGGGTGGGACGGCCAGTGGTACAGACGTGCATATTTCGACGATGGTACTCCACTTGGTTCCACAGCCAACCCTGAATGCTCGATAGACTGTCTCTCGCAGGCCTGGGCGGTTTTCTGTGGCAAGGCTTCCAATCAACGAATAGATATGGCCATGCGTTCGCTGGAAAACAGGCTGATAGACAAGGAACACGGCATTATTGCTTTGCTTACTCCGCCGTTTGATTCATGGGATGTCAACGTCGGATACATCGCGGGATATGTGCCGGGCGTACGCGAAAACGGCGGCCAATATTCCCACGCCGCAGTTTGGACGATAATTGCGATGTGCCTGCTGGAGCGCAGGAATGACGCCCATTTCCTCTGGAATATGATAAACCCGATAAGCCACACCTCCAGCTTCATAGAAACCTCCCGCTATAAGGGCGAACCGTACGTCATCGCAGGAGACGTGTATTCTGCCGCAAACCACAAGGGGCGCGCAGGCTGGACATGGTACACCGGCAGCGCAGGCTGGATGTACCGCGCCGGAGTGGAGCATGTCTTGGGCATACAAAAGAGGGGCAATAATCTTGAGATAAAGCCCTGCGTACCTCCAAACTGGCAGAAGTATTATGTAGAGTTCTCTTTTGGAAAGAGCCTGTATAAAATAAACATCTTTTTGGATGGAAAGGATGAATTAATGCTGGATGGCCTTGATTGCGAAACCGGCCTCGTACCGCTTGTGGACGACGGGGCAAAGCATATGGTAGAAGCGCACAGGTGAGCGGGCGGTATGCTTTTATGCCCTGCAAACAATGGCTATCCAATCGTTCATGCGGTTCATTTCCAGTATTTCGAAGCCGCAATGTTCCAGCGTTTCGCATACATCGAACCTGCGGCCGAAATAGATGCCTGAGGCTATCAGTATTCCGCTTTTTTTCAGCAGTGGTTTAATATACGGCGATAAGATGATTATTACGTCTGCAATTATATTTGCGGCAATGATATCGTATTGTCTCTTATTAACGCTGTGCCGAAATACCTCATCACCCAGCAGATCACCGCATTCAAAGATTGTTTTATCTCTTGCAAAGCCGTTCTTCATTGCGTTCTTACGAGATATATCCACAGCCAGCGGGTCTATGTCTATGCCATGTGCGCTGCCCGCGCCAAGCAGAACTGAGGCAATGGCCAATATTCCGCTGCCGCAGCCTAAGTCCAGCATATCCGCACCGGGAAAAACTCGTTTTTCCAATTCCTGCAGGCACATCGCCGTCGTTTCATGCGTACCTGTCCCAAAAGCCATTCCGGGGTCTATCCGCAAAACGTGCCTACCGGATGCTTCAGACTGCTCCCACTCGGGAAGGATAAGCAGCTTCTCGCCAATCTCAACGGGTTTGTAATACTGCTTCCAATTGTTTGCCCAATCCTCTTCCTGCATGATATCAACACGGATTTCTTTCACAACGCCGGATGCTTCTGATACATCCTTGATCCGTTTTAAATCGCTTTCTCCGGAAACGCTGTCCGGAAGATAGATACGGATACACGGGCCCGTTGCACTAGCCAGTTCCTTAGCGTCCGCCATTTCCCAGGATCTTTGCTGTTCGTTCAAAAATTGCTGGATCCTCTCCTCACTCTCGATTATTTCAAACTGTTCAAAGCCATTCACGCAAAGCAATTCCGCGAGCGTGTCCTGATCGTTTGTACCGGTATATAAAGCTACCCGTTGCCATAACATCGGCAATATCCTCCATCAATTCAATTCATCAAGCGTAAGAGTAAATGATCGCGCGAATCTATCCATAAAGTAATCCACTTCCTGCATATCCAGCGCGTCGATGCTCTTCTTTATACTCCCCAGAGCCTTGGAAAATTCTCCGTTTCCGGCCTTTTGCTCCTCCAAACATTTCAAATAGGCACAAATCCTGTCTGCGGCTTTTACTATTTTCCATAGCTCTTTGTCATCTTCCTTATGCTTAAAAAGGCTTTCATAATCCTCGGAAAGCTCCTCTGGAAGCATATCAAACAGCTTTTGTGAAGCAGTTTTTTCGAGCTCTTTATAAGCTTCTTTTATATCCGGGTTAAAGTACTTTATCGGCGTGGCTATGTCCCCAGTTATAACCTCCGAGCATTCGTGGAAGATGCCTAAAACTGCCGCCCTGTCGGCATCTATATCCCCACCAAAACAACGGCTGCGAATGACGGCCAAAGCATGTGCTATCATTGCCGTTTGCAAGCTGTGCTCCTGTATGTTTTCGTTCATGGTATTGCGCATCAAACCCCAACGCTGGATATATTTCATTCTTGCAAGATATGCAAAAAAATGGCTCATGCATGCCCCTCCTTGACTTTGCTATACTATTGCATTATAATTATATTAGAAAATTTGAAAAACCGCTAGGGGTGCTTATGCTGAGATTGCAGTTTATAGCTGCAAACCCTTGGAACCTGTATAGTTAATTCTAACGGAGGGAAGCGGAAAGACGAAATTTTATATTATGTTTCGTGCTTCCCCGGTAGTATTACCGGGATTTTTTATTGCCAAAAGCAATAGCCTCACCACTATTAATTATGCGATCCAGCCGGTTGGAAAGGAAAAATGATGGAAAACGCAAAAACGGTTTTTAGCGACTTTTTGGGATTGTCGCTGCCAACGATCATTATTCTAGCGGTGTTTATCGTCGCTGGCATAGTGTTTGTGGTACTGAGTAAGAAAGGGATAATAAAGCTATCCGGATTCAAATTTGATACGAGAATGCTGGTGTATGGAGCAATGTGCATAGCGATTGCTTTTCTTTTGAGTTACATCCGCTTTTACAGGATGCCGCAGGGTGGCTCAATAACGCCTGCGAGCATGCTGCCGATCATGATGTATGCATATGCATTCGGCCCTTTGCCTGGAGTCATCTGCGGCTTTGCTTACGGAATTTTGCAGATAATACAGGATCCTTATTTCGTCCATCCTGTACAAGTTATTTTGGATTACTTCCTATCTTTTGGCGCTTTATCATTTGCAGGCTGCTTCAAGAAGAATATACTGCCGGGCATTGTCGCCGCCTGCTTTGGACGGTTCATATTCCAGTTCCTATCTGGAATGGTCTTCTTTGGCATGTTTGCGCCGGAAGGCCAAAGTCCCTTTGTATACTCTTTGATATACAACGCGTCAGTGGTATTCCCTGATGGCGCTATATGTTTTATCGTGGCATGTATTCCACAGTTCCGCGCCATGCTCAACAGGATGCGTCCCGCGGTCACGCATATTTAAATTTGCATCATATAAAGTAAACACCGGCTAAAGAAACCCATTAGCCGGTGTACTTTTATGTTTTTCATCCTATTTCTTGTTGAGAAAAGCGTCCATATTGGCGCGTTGATGCTCCGTACCGAAGCATTTTCCGAAAACCCTGGCCTCTTCCTTTATACCGATATCTATTGCGGAATCGGTGGATTTTTCTACTGCATATTTTATCTGCGCCATACCGACCGGCGACTTTTTCTCCAGCTGCGAAGCTATCTCCATAGCTTCTTCCATAAGCGTCTCCGGTGCCAGTACCTCACTGACTAACCCATACGAAAGCGCCGTTTCCGCATCGATCATCCTGCCTGTCAACAGCAATTCCTTCGCCCTTCCGATGCCAATGACATTGGGAAGCCTTTGGGTTCCTCCAAAACCAGGTATAATGCCCAGGTTTATCTCCGGTTGCCCAAATTTTGCTTTTTCCGAGGCAATACGTATATCGCACGCAAGTGCAAGCTCACATCCGCCGCCAAGCGCAAAGCCGTTTACAGCGGCTATCGTCGGTATGCCAAGCGTTTCTATCGAGCGGAAAACACCGTTTCCAAATTCCGACCATTCCTTGGCCTGTGTGGGCTCCATATCCTTCATATACGCTATATCCGCGCCGGCTACAAAGGCCTTGCCCTCTCCTGTTATTATCAATACCTTTATCTCTTTATCCGCTTTGATGTTCTTTATCAGTTCCGCAAGTTCTTCCAAAAGCTCGCGGTTCAGCGAATTGAGCTGCTGCGGCCTGTTCATCTTGGCAATTCCGATGTTGCCCTTCTTTTCAAATATAATAGTATTCATGCATTCACTCCTGAATCTTATTTTTAAAGCCAAATCGGTTAAGATTCGGCTTTAGTTTTTGTTAGTCTATATCAATATTTTGCGTGAAAACGCTTTTCCCACTCTGCCTGCAAATCACCCTGAAAATCCGGATGGGCAATATCTATCAGGGCTCTGGCCCTGTCCCTCAAAGTTTTGCCCCTTAAGTCCGCAATACCGTATTCCGTAACTATATACCTCACATCGAAACGGTTTGTGGTCACCGCAGCGCCCTGATCCAGGAACGGTACGATCTTGGATATCTTGCCGCCGGAAGCCGTTGAAGGCATGGCGATTATGGCTTTTCCATCCGGACACATACTCGCGCCGCGAACGAAGTCCACCTGACCGCCAACCGCGCTTATCTGCATCAGTCCGACGCTTTCGGAGCAAACCTGACCCATAAGGTCTACCTGCACACAGGAGTTTATTGATATCATCTTGGAGTTTTGCGCTATGACAGTGGGGTCGTTGACATAATCCACAGGAGCCATATGGAACATAGGGTTATCGTCTACAAAATCATACAGCCTGCGCGTCCCCATAAGGAACGATACGACGATTTTATGCTTGTGTATCGTCTTTTTGCTGTTGTTCACAACGCCGGATTCAATCAGCCCAAGCAATCCGTCAGAGATCATCTCACTATGGATGCCCAGATCATTTTTGTTTGTCAAAAATTTCAATACTGCATCCGGAAGGGATCCTATACCCAATTGAAGCGTTGAGCCGTCTTCGATTAGTGAAGCGCAATGGCTGCCAATAGCTTCTTCAACCGGGGTTATCGCCCCCGGAGAAAGCTCTATCAGAGGCATATCCATCTCTACGAAATAATCTATTTCACTTGCGTGGACGAAGCTGTCACCGTGCGTCCTAGGCATATTATTGTTAACCTGAACGATGACCGTCTTAGCGGAAGAAATTGCGGCCT
>JAVBOF010000044.1:0-23414 GCA_031550915.1 Eubacteriales bacterium
AACCATACATGGGATTCTAGATCGGATATTTTATGCTGTATTCGCTTATGCCGAGTTTATACTTTTTTGCCGAAACGGGCTTTTGATAGACGGTGTCAACATCGTTTGCCCGCGCTTTAATAAGCAACGTATAGCTTCCCGCGGGTAAAGACGCGGACTCAAATTTTACCGTACCTTCGGCGGCTTTTGGAACTTCCTGCTTTAAGAACGTAAAGCCGGCGCCATCGACGATAGAAACGTCGGCAGCAGCGGGGCGGTTAAAGGTATAAGAGACGGTGAATTCCGGCTGCCTTTTGTTTACCGGATCAGGAATACTTACAGATGTCACCTGAAGGACCCTTGAAGCAAAATTGAAGCTCTTCGTCAGCGTGTATACTTCCTGCGAGCCATGTAAATTCATCACCAAACGGGCTGTAAAGGTATCGTTTGCGCCGTCGGCACCGGAATTCCAGTTCCATGTGTTTTTACCTCTTGTTATCGGCAGGGATTCCGGTGTTTTTCTTGTGGTAACGCCGTTGCGGGTGACGTACAGATCGCCGTTACAGACATAGTTTGAATTGAACGTCAGAGAATATTTTATATTGTCTACATCCGTTTCGATATACGCCACATCCATACCGGGATCCCCGTTTGGAGGATTCAACGTAGCTTGGAGTTTCTTTGTTATACTGCCGTTAGGCGTAACAACCTGCAGATACAAGGTGCATTTTTCATTGAAATAGCCCGAAGCGTCTGTAATCTTCAATTCCAGGTTTTGCTGTCCGGCCGGCACGTTTGCATAACTGTCCCGAACCACGGTATTACCCTTGGAATCCAGCAGGCTCGCCCTGATGAAGCTTGCAGATGCGCTAAGGCTATAGTTCAGCTCAAGGCTCTCATACTCGGAGTAACACTGTGGGTTTAATATAGCGCAAGAGGTAAGGATGTTCGTAAAATTATTTATGACGTTCAAAGATTTTTCCGTATATGGGAAAGCGACGCCGTTTCTGGCGTATTGCGCGGCTACGTAATAGGTGCCGGACGGCACATAATCGCCGTTATCGTCGGTCCCGTCCCAGTAATAAGAATTTGTACATTCGTAAGTAAAAGGATAGGAAGTTACCTTGACGCCCGGCCTTGCTGGATCGTTCTTTGCAAGCGTCTTTATCTTTGTTCCCGAAGTATTTTTGATATAACAATTGATATCAAGAGGGAGGCTGCTCTCCGCGTACCCAACATCTATACGGAATTCCTTGTTGTTTTCGATGGCAAAAACGGCCGGTGTTCCGGCCGACGGAAAATTAAGGCTGGCAACCTCAGGTGCGGAAGACTGATTAGCCTTTATCTCAAAAAGGATCATGCCGTCACTCTGATTTGGGTCGGTTCTAAATAATTGTGCGATGTATTTGCCTTCAGGCAAGCCAGCGATATTGAATTCCTTGTAGACCGACAAAGAACTACCATCTGTCATCTGATAAATAACGTCATTATCGTAAGCATAATCTCCGCCAATGTTTATGAGCCTTGCTAAATATATATTCAGCGTCTCCGGGCGGTTCAATTTTACGGTTACGCCCAATCGTGTATCGCTAGTAGACAACGAGGTTTTGTTAAGATAGAATTCCTTTACGGCGTTTTGTAAAGCGCCAGCCTTATTATATTGTGCAATCGGAAAACCATCGTTTTCGGGATAGACCTGCGCCTTGGATAAATGGGAATTTGTATAAGTCCATGAATAAGCTTCGTGCAGGGTTACTTCGCCATCGAAATTTGCATCCGCCTGAAAATATTTCTCGCTTCCGGTCCCGCCGATCCCCTGGACGAAGGATTGGGTAAATATACTGAGAGAATCGTTACTACCCCAGGAAACCTCGTTTCCGGCGCTGGCCGTTATAACCTTGTAAGGCGATTCCATCAAATTACCTTTTGCGCCGAATCCCGATGGGGCTTCTTTAAAAGGCACTATAAGGCCTTCTTCAAAGTTATCTTCCGTATCAGTCCCTGTGAATCTTTTGCCGACTATGCCGCCTGAAAAGCAGCAGTCCAGTATAACCACCTTTGTTCCTTGGATACTGTCAAGGTCCGTCTTGAGCTCGGATGTTTTGTATTCCTTATCCAATGCATTTTGCCCAGGGTCTTTATTTGTTGTCTTCATGTAGCATGATCCGTCGGCAGCTTGTCCGCCATGACCGGAAAAATAAAAATAGAAGACGTCATTGGGATTAGCCACTGTGGCTGTTTGGTTTAAAAGCCCTTGTATCTCTGCTTCTCCTTTATCATGCCCCTTAATAATACTGCTAAAGGCAATATCCCTATTAGCCCCAAACCTTGCCTTAGAAAGAACTGCTGCAACGGCGTTGGCGTCGTTCCGCGGCGCATCTCCCAAACCATTATCCCCGCAGCCGATTATTACAGCGCGGTATACGGGTGTTGCGGCTAGGCTTTCGCTTGGAGCAAACGCCATAAGTAAGCTGGCAAACATAAAAACAGCCAAGGCAAAAGTAATAAGCCTTGGACTGATTCGTTTGATTGCTGAAGCTGATGTCAAATAGAAAGTCATAAAATTATTCCGCATCTTCTGCTTCCCCCAAACCGTAATCAAACACTATTATCAATGAAGCATTATAGCATTTTTTGGGGTAAAAGTCAATTCAATGCAGAAGCTGAAAACCGTCAAACCTTCTGAAGAAGGCTTTCTGTGACATTCCATAGACGCGTTACATTATTTGCCTTTGATGTGTATTTGCTCCTTTTCCATGGCTTGCATTCCTTCCAATATTCCGAATCGGACGATATGTCCTTTTGGAGAGCAAGATAGACAATGGTTTCGGCGCCTTTTTCTGCAGGTATGCCCGCGTTAGCGCGCATCCGCCAAACCATGCCTGAAAGTCCGCCGCCTTGTTTTACGCCGATTTCTGTGCTTACAAGGCCGGGGTCCACGGCATATGCCCGTAGCCCTATCTTAGTATAACGCTCGTTGAAGGCGCGAGTAAAAAGAACATTTGCGAGCTTTGATTGCTTATATGCGAGTAACCCTACATAAAGCCCCCTCATCTGCATATTGCGCCAGAATATGCCCATCTTTTTATGCGAATCAGAACTGGTGGAGATGACCCTGGCATCTGTTGAGGCTATCAGCAAAGGAAGCATGAGCTTTGTTAAAAGGCATCCGGCAAGATAATTGACCTGAAATTGTGTCTCGAGGCCGTCGATGGTTTCTTTGCGTTGGTGGGTAAAGATACCGGCATTATTTATCAACACGTCCAGATGATCATATCCGCGCGAAATGAGGGTTGATTTGATCTCTTGCGCAAGCCGGGTGATGCTGCCTAATTCGGAAAAATCCGCTTTTAGATATATGATATCTCCTTCCGGAAACTGCGATAATATCTTTTCTGCCGCAGCTTCGCACCTTTGTTCGTTCCTCCCTGTGGCTATAACGAAGCAGCCTTCGCCGCAAAGCGCTTTTGCCGCTTCCATGCCTATACCGGATGTTGCACCGGTTATAACAACTGTTTTCTTTTCTATAGACATAATTCGACACTCCTCACATATGCTGTAGATTTCATTGTGATGCCACTGCAAGTAGCTTTTCGGCGCGCCGCCACCGCTTCATTACAACTTGTGCTACCATTTTTCTTGGGGCAAGACTTCCAAGGATACGAAGGAACATACTTGCAGCACCGGGGATATAGACGTTTTTCCCTTTTAGCGCCATATCCAATGACTTTTTCGCGACCTTATCCGTCGGAACAGTAGTGGCTCTGCCCCAAAAACCCTGAGCGTCTATCTTTTCGCTGGAATCGGATGTAGTGCGCAATCCGCTCGGACAGACGCATGTTACGGAATCCCCGGCAGAACGTATCTCTTCATGCAAGGCGATCGAAAAATCGAGCAGCAGCCTTTTGGACGCAGCGTAGGTTGCTTTAAGCGGCATAGGGTAGAAAGCGGCAAGGCTGGATATATTGATAATACGTTGCGCCCTATCGTTTGCCTTTCTTTCGAGAGCGTACTTTGTGAACTCCAGCGCAGCCACAGAGTTTATGCTGACCATATTGCGAACCTGTGCTCCGGTCCTTTCGCAAAACGCGCCTTCGAAATCTACTCCAGCGACGTTTATAAGGCTCCAGATCCGTAGATTTTTCTCATCGATCCATGCAAAGAATTCCTTGATAGATTCCTGGTCAAGAAGATCGCATGCCTTGTGGTATACGTTGATCCCGTATAATGTTTCGGCTGCCTTTGCCACCTGCTCTAGCTTTTCTTCATCCATATCGGTTATAACCATATCATATCGCCTAGACGCACATTCCATAAAGAATGCTTTGCCTAAACCGCCAGTTGCTCCTGTTAGACAGACTATAGATTTCATGTTAATACTCCTTATCGTTTATTATTGGGTATATTGTAATGTATTATACTTGGCAAAAAAATATATCCTTTAGATTTCGCTTTGATCCGAAAAACACGAGATCACAAATCATTATACCCCTTGTCATCAATCTACGCAATCTTAACATCCCCTTTTCTCTAAATAAATATTCGTAGTAGTTCAGCATACCAACTATCTGTACCAAAAGATCACCTTCCATCGTTTCCACCGCCTTAACGCTTATAATTCTTTTCGTTTGACAGTATAATATCACACAGTATCATATAATGCAATATACTAAATAAAATTTTTATGCCTTTTTTTTTCTTGCATTAAAAATACGATTATGTTAATATTTTATTTGCATCTCAGGCCGGTGTGATGGAATTGGCAGACGTGATGGACTCAAAATCCATTGTTGGCAACAACGTGCCGGTTCGAGTCCGGCCACCGGCACCAGTTGATGTTCATAAGGACACAAAAACAGGTTAGCAATTTTGCTATCCTGTTTTTGTTAGTGGTCGGAATGCTATATGATATAAATAAAATAAAATCATGCCTTTGAAGATAGGGAACGAACTGTATTCAAATACGCTGCTTTGGGGAGAAGTAAGAATATGACATTAGAGACAGACCGGCTTATGCTTATACCGCTTACTTATGCAGATGCTGAAACAGCCTAACAAAGTTGGACAGGTGATACGGAAGTTGCACGATACGTTAGTTGGCTGCCGCACCACTCTATTGATGATACGATAGAATGGCTGGAGGAGATCGAATGGAAGTATGATTACGAAGGCGATTTCATCTCAAATAACAACTATGTATGGGGCTTCGTTATGAAAGAAACACATGAGCTTTTCGGTTCCGGCGGGCTTATTTGGGAAGAAAGCTATCGTCTATTCCAAATAGGATACAATATCAAAAAATCACATTGGAATCATGGATATACAACCGAAGCGATGAGCGCCATTCTCAAATTTGAGTACACGGACCTTAGTATAAAGAGAATTGCCGGTGGTCACGCAAAAGAGAACCTTGCTTCTGAAAAGGTACTCAAGAAACTTGGGTTGTTTAAGACAGGGATGATATTACGCCTCATATCAACGGCGCTCGGCATTTCGATAGCCGGGCGTATTTTTTGGATCTGGATGCATTGTATAAGCGTTCTAAGTAATCGAACTTATCATAGTATTCGCTCATTTGTGCCGTTAAGCCCATGCTGTCACCGATTTATCTTGCAAGAAATGGTTTTGATGTACTGTCGATCCAAGATTTGAAAACTAAGCATATACGAAGGGATTAGCTTTTAAAATTGCCAGACTATATTCATTATGATACAATTATGAAAATTTCGAACGATTGGAAGAGAACTATGAATAACGAAAACTATCTCCTGATAAAATTCGATAATGAAAACGACGCACTTTCTGCTATAAAATTACTTGATTCCCAACATTCGATAAGGCATCATAAAGGGATCGTTTGCAGCGCTATCCTGAAGAAAGACGCGGATAGCAATGTAGAAGTTTTGGATAAATACAGCGCCAAAAAAATACATGTTATAGATGACTTAAAAGGCGCTGATATAGATTCATCCGTAGCACTGGGCTCCTATACCTTCACGGAACTGGGTTCTTTGGATTGGGTTATATTGACCATTTCAGGGGCAATTAAAAGTATTGTTGCTGAAATAAAGGATTTTGTTATCGAAGAAAAATTTATACATGAAGCGAAGCGTCATTTAGAAGATAATAATATCGTTATAGTCGCCCATGCAGTTGAAGAAGATTGTACGATAATCGATAAACTAATGGCTGATTGTAACGGGGAGATCACAAGAACCCCCGTATCCTGAACCAATAAATAACGCTAATATCATGTTTTCTTGAACCATTGAATGACTATATCGCGAGTATTATTTATCCGCCTGTTGACGATTACCAGGCGGATATTTTTGTACATTTAGTACATCGTTCTAAATCAATAAGCATGCAGCGATACTTACATTTTACTTGGTATAAGTGCGGTTTGTCTCGGCATTGTGGCGTTAAACGAACGGGTAAATAAGTGTCTATACCCGTTACATGCTAAGATCGAAGTGTAAGTAGACTGTTTATAATATTAATTGCCATTTTATAGACGGACACACCGCTGGCTTTTGCTTAATGAATAATCTTTTTGGCTACAACGACAAGCCTGTTATCCTTCTGCGAATATTCACAGGTGGATAAACTGATGAGTTTATCGCCGTAATGTGCAGTAGATCCTGTGTCATAAAAAGAAAGTTCCTTACACCTTTGTATATACCCGTCAAATTCTTCTTCATCGGCCGCATCGCAGAACAAATGGTATTGGAAATCAGCAGGGTTCACCTTAAATACCGCGATTATTTCATATGTTCCGAAGCCTGCGCGAGTATCAAAACGGATAATCGGGTGTTCAATGAAAAAGTTTTCGTTTTTGTACTTTTCCAGAGAGCCAAACACTTTTCCGCTTTTCATATGGTGGCCGTGGATGACGATGTTGTCGCTCTGCGGGTCAATCTCGCAGCTTTCGGAGGCGTATGGAACGCCGGAATCGCTATGTTGCTTGTCAAAACCTCGTTTAAGGTAGAAATCCGGGCGGCCAGGAGTTTGCATGACTGGATAATCAACGCCTGTGCCATCAATGGTAATCCATCCGATCATATCTTGGTTCTGGGCAAACAAAAGTCCATATTGGTCATTGACTGTCCAATCCAATACGTGCGTTTCTACAGGCTTATCAAGCTTCTGTGCGGGTATATGTGTCGGCGCGGGCTGTTCAATCTGCATTGTTAAGCTTTTGAACTGTTCCTCGGTTTCCTGTTCGGCTGAAAAATAGCGCAAAAGCTGGTAACCTGAGAAAAGAAGGGTGATAGTAAATAATACAGTCAGGGTGATAGATAGAGGTTTCTCCATGGTCTGTCTCCTTAAGAAATATAAAGCTCCGGGTATGTCTTTCGCGAAACTAAATATATGAATTAAGCATTGTATGGATCCGCATATGAAGCATGCAAAGCCCGGAAATAGCATATCGATCATCAATTCAGCATATACCAAACCTCCTCAAAGCCGGTGCTATTAGTTTTTCCGGGAAAAGTTCAATTAATATTGCAAAATCAGGGAAAATGTGATGAAGCATATACCTTTTTATAAAAGCATCATTCGAGTGATAATAAAAGGTTTGCGGTCTAAATTTGAATCATCACATTTGCTGTTTTTTACTAGAAAATCGGACGATGGATGCATATTAATCTTGCTTGGAAAACGCACTATTTGTACGCCTAATGATTGTCTTTTAATGAAAACTGAAGTTGCGAACAATTGTTTTTAGCCATCCGAGGGATAAACTATTACTATCGAATAAATGTAATTTTGATTGCCGCGATATTAATATTTTCGTCGTTAATAACGGGAGTATTTATGCTCGTCAGCTGGCAGTATTTGTGTTATACTAAATTAACACCACATTCATTTTGTAATATATTGAACAGAGCATATGCGTTGTATGGCTTACGGCACCATATGGTTAAAAGCGATAGAAATCAAAGCATTATTTTGCCATATCAATAATTTTTTAAGGAGATTATTTATGAAGAAGATTCTGTCCCTAACAATCTCGGTCATGCTGATTTTCGCAGCTTTGCCTAATATGGCAATGGCGAAGACACCGGTTAGCAGCGTAACGCTAAATGCTAAAGCTTCGTATATGAAAATCGGTAAATCGAAGACGTTCCGAAGCACAATAAAACCGACTGCTGCGACCAACAAATCCGTAACATGGACCAGCAGCAATACAGCTGTTGCGACTGTTTCTTCAAAAGGCGTTGTAAAGGCTATGGGCGTTGGCGTAGCGATAGTCAAGGCCGTTGCAAAGGACGGTTCAAAAAAGAGCGGATCTTGCGTAATCAAGGTAGTAGAAAAAGTAGATACAGCGGAAGTGGCCAATTCGCTTGTTAACAGAGCAAATAAATATTTCGGGAAAAATGGAAAACAACTCGGCTACTCCACCGCCTGGTGCGCATACTTTGTAGGTAAATGCGCAAAGGAAACCGGGATACCAGAAAACGTCATCCCGAACAGTACTGGGCTGGTTAAAACGCTTTGGGAAACAATGAAGAAAACGACGAAAGTCTATTATGTTAGGGACTTCAATTCCGGCAGATATAAGCCCGCCGTCGGTGATCTGGTTTTTTTGGATACATATAAGCCACTTGGCCATATAGGCGTTATCAGCGATGTGTATGATGACGGCAGCTTCGATACTATTGACGGAAATGTTGCGACCAGCAACACTAACCCCAAGTATACGGAGGTTTTATCGCTTGAATATTCCGTCTACGCCATAAAGAACGGCAAGTCCAATAGTAAAATCAATTCATTTATACGTCCAAATTATTCAAAGGTTGCAGACTGATACAAATAAATTTATGTGCTCTAAGCGGCTCCGGCTTTCTGGAGCCGCTTAGAGTATACCCGGGATCCATAGCGGAAAAGCTCTGGCGCCCATTTGTCGTAGGATTGGCAGATTTTGTGAAACGGCACAGGCAATGAGCCTCATTTATGATATAATCAATATGAATTTTATGTGCATTACAACATGTTTAGTTTTATAGTCCGGCTTCTTTGTGCAAGGGCCGCTGAAGCTTTGGCGATAGACTACAAGAAAGGGCTGCCGGCCTTATGAAGAAACCAAGAATTTTTAGTATGTCTTTTGCAAGCATTTATCCGCTGTATATCGAGAAAGCCGGGAAAAAAGGCCGGACAAAAGATGAAGTCGATGAAATCATTTTTTGGCTCACCGGTTATGATGAGGATTCCCTGCGTAATCAAATAGCCGGCGGGGCGGATATGGAAACCTTTTTCGCTCAAGCTCCGGATTTCAATCCAAACGCTTCGCTCATAAAAGGGGTTATTTGCGGCTATCGGGTGGAAGAAATTGAAGATGCAGTGATGCAGAAAATCCGATACTTAGACAAATTGATTGACGAATTGGCTAAAGGTAAAGCAATGGAGAAAATATTAAGAAAGTAGCAAATGATGTTACATTGTACACGATAATACGGATAGGCACGTCACAGCACAGATAAAGGCGCGTTTTTGCGCGGATAATTAATTTTGCCTCAGGGCTTTTATGATCTGAGCTGTATCCGGCGGGCACCCCGGAATATGGACCGGAGCTCCGGAGCAACATTTTCCGACGCCTATTCCATCCGGAGTTTTGCCCCGGAACCCTTGGCCAATGTACAGCTTTTGCTTCGGATTGGCTTCGTGGGCAAGTGCATAGATCGTGTTGGCGTAACATGCGGAACACGCGGAATCCTGGACGATATATTTTTCTAACGACGCGACCTTATGCGTACTTTTCGGCATATTGACGATGAGAGGCTCGTTTATGGGAATAATGTTTGAAGGAGATAAGCTTCCCGCGCCGTATTCCGCTGCGAGTCTGATATATGGCACATCTGCCGTTTCGAGGCCCATAAGGCTGCAGGCAAACGCATCAGCCTGCACAGGGTCTGTGCAAAGCAGCATTCGCCATGCGTTGACCGGATTGCCTCCTTCTTCAAAATCAAGATCGCCGCATACCCCATCCACTATAGTCAATGCGGGCTTTAATACTGAAGCTACGGCAGCTATAGGCTTATGAAGCCCCATCCTGTGAAAACGCCGCTTTTCGCTATCCGGTATGCAACCCTTTAGGTTTTTCAGCGCGCATGACAATCTTGTTTGACAATGGCCTTTCAAAACAGGGAGGTTGATAAGGATATCGCTTTTCAAAATACTCTCACAAAAAGCTATGTTCCCAGCTTCTGTGCTGACAGTAGCTGGCTTATCCTTTTTTGTATCAAACAGGCTTATACCGTATCTTTTGGCGAGGGCTTCGTAACCGCATGTTTTAAAAGCAGCAGTCGTGGAATCTCCGACCCATGATCCCTCCGCAATCCGTATATTCCTGTGACCATGCTCAAAAAGATATTCTATTATGCCTTCGGCGACCTCCGGATGGGTCGTGGAGCCATAAGACGCAGGTCTGGGAACGACCAAATTCGGCTTGAGGGTTATCTCCGCTCCTTGAGGGCAGGTGATCTGCGAACGCTTTAACAGGCCGATAGTCATTGCTTTTACGTCGGCTCCATAGATAAGAAATATATCTGCCATCAATACCATCCCTTTAGTCTGATGCTTTATTATCACACGCAGGGCGCTCTTTTTCAATTATAGAAATATAGTGGAAGGCGGATATCTTGAAATTGGATAAATTTTAAGATATAGAAAGAGCTCTTTACAAAGGATGGGGTTTATAGTAAGGAGCAGAACGAGGTGTTGTTATCAGGTAGACGAGTTGCTTGGAGATGAATCTCAGGAGCGCTATGGAAACGAGAAAAAAATTGTGATATATTATAAATTGTATACTGCTATACAATATTTGTTTGCCAATACATATATCATGGTTCTATATTATTCACTTGACTGTTTGTGAGGAACCAAAAATTCAGGTTCCGCTAATGCTCGAACAGTTTATCCCGACAGATTGCGGTTCAAAGGTTATTCATTGAACATCGACTTATTCACTACTTACCAGAAAATTGCAGGACTTTTACTTTTGTTAGTATAGATAAAGAAATAGGAGTATACAAAACATGAAAGGTAAAATCGGACTAGAGGAACATTTTGCACATCCTGATACCATCGCCGACTCCCAACCGCATTTTTGGCCGGAAAAATGGCCGGAGATGAAACAAAGACTCCTGGATATCAATAAGATAAGGCTTGAGGAGATGGACAGAAACGGCATGGATTTCATGATCCTTTCCTTGAACGCGCCGGCGATCCAGGCTATATATGATAAGCAAAAAGCCATAGATATAGCCAGAAGGGCGAACGAGACTCTTGCCGAGGAAGTTGCGAAGAACCCCAAACGCTTTGCGGGATTTGCCGCTCTGCCAATGCAGGATCCGGACGAGGCGACTAAAGAACTTATCCACTGTATCAAGGACTATGGTTTTGTTGGCGCATTGGTCAACGGATTTTCCCAGGTGGATGTTGAGGACAGCTGTGTCTATCTGGATGAAGGCCGGTACTGGCCTTTCTGGGAGGAAGTAGAAAAACTGGATGTGCCTTTCTACTTGCATCCACGTACACCGGTACCCAGTCAATCACGTATGTATAAAGACCATGAATGGCTGTTGGGGTCCGTATGGGCGTTTTCTGTTGAAACGGCGACGCATTCGCTCAGGTTGATGGGCAGCGGATTGTTTGATAAATATCCCAAGCTGAAAATAATCCTTGGACATCTTGGTGAAATGCTTCCTGCCAACATATGGAGAACGACTCACAGGCTCAGCAAAACGCCAGGAGATAAAAAGTACAAGCTTCCGTTCAGTGACTATTTGAATAACAATTTCCATATAACTACAAGCGGCAACTTCCGTTTGCCTCCCTTGCTTACGGCTATGATGGAGATGGGTTCCGACAAGATAATGTTCTCGACGGACTATCCGTTTGAAAGCGTTGAGCATGCGGCTACATGGTTTGATAATGTTGAGCTTGGAGATGCCGAAAAACTTAAGATCGGCAGATTGAACGCAAAGAAAATGTTCAAACTTGATTTTTTAGACTAGAGTAATCAGTCAAAAAAATAAACGAATCGAATGGAGGAAAGAAGATGAAAAAACTTTGTAAGTACATTCTGGTATTTGTCATCGCGTTGACAATGATCGTTGGCACGGCCTGTGCTCCAGCTGCTCCACCCGCAAGCGATGCGGCACCCGCCAGCGAAGCAGCCCCAGCCAGCGAAGCAGCACCCGCCAGCGAAGCAGCACCTGCAAGTGAAGCGCCTGCAAGTGAAGCCGCTGTAAACCCTGACTTCGCCAACAAAACTAGCATTTTGATTGGTATCCCAGTTCCCAAAACAGGCGCACTCGCGGCTTTTGGTGAAGCTGTACCATGGCCGGAAGAACGCATCATAAAAGCCATCAACGATGAGGGTGGCATTATGGTCAAAGAGCTTAACAAAAAGCTTCCGGTCGAGATCAAGATAGTTGATACGGAATCTGACCCGACGAAGGCAAGTGAAGTAACATCAAAGCTTATATTGGAAGACAAAGTGGATTTGCTTGTCGTCCGCCATACACCTGATGTAGTCAACCCCGTAACGGCGCTTGCAGAAAGATATCAAATACCGTGTGTCGCAATGGATAACCCGATCGACGCTTGGTTGCCGAGCGGTCCATACGAATGGTCATACCTATCATTCTGGAAGATCCAAGGCGCTTATAATGTATTCCAATCGGCTTGGAAAAAAGTTGGCATGGAAAAATGCAAAGTCGGAATACTATTCCCGAGCGATGCCGATGGTATGGCATGGAGAGAAGTATTTATGAAAGGTCTGGAAGCGGACGGATATACTATTGTCGATCCGGGCACGTATCCTCTCGGCACGCAGGATTACACAACAATTATCAACAAATTTAAGCAGGAAAAAGTCGAGCTTCTGGTTGGTTGCGATATAGCTCCGGATTTCCAGGCTTTTTGGACGCAGGCAAAGCAGATGAAGTTTAATCCGAAGTTCGCAACTATCGGAAAAGCATATCTGTTTGAATCACAGGCGAAAGCTATCGGCGCTGATCTTGTAAACGGCCTTATTACCGTTATCTGGTGGACTCCTGACCATCCGTATCCGTCCTCGGTAAACGGTGAGAGCGCAAAAGAGATATGTGACCAGTATGCGAAAGATACTGGCAGAACATGGACCCCGCCGATCGGATACGATTATGCTTCGATGGAAGTTGCCGTAGACGTATTAAAACGCGCAGGAAGCCTTGACAAAGAAGCTATACGCAAAGCTATTGAAGAAACCGACTTGACTACGGTCGTTGGTAAAATCAAGTTTAATGAAGAACAGTATTGTGAAACCCCGGTCCTTGGAGGCCAGTGGGTCAAAGACGGCGATGGCATCAAGATGAACGTCATAGTAAACGACGGGTTCCCGGAGATCAAAACATCCGGAGACATATTATTCCCTCTTCCTTAAGAGCGGTTAGTATCACAAATTTATGCGGGGGCGTCATGCCCCCGCATAAATTTATATGTTCAAATCGTTAGAAATGGCTAGGATTTATGTGATGATACGATCTAAGCATTTTGTTATTGCTTAGATATATTTGATTAAGGAGAATGATATGAAAACTATAGACCTTGAAAACCATTTTTATGATTATTCCGCAATGGAAGCCCTGGGGCGCAGAAAATCCCCTCCGTTCTATAACAAGGATACCAATACCATGAATTGGACAGATACGATAACCATGCCAATGCATGCGTTGCTGCCCCCATTATTGGAAGTTGGCGAAAAGCGGCTGGAGAAGATGGATAAAGATGGCATTGACCTGATGGTCTTGAGCGCTTCGCCGGGCTTGGAACAGCTGGAAGGACAGGATTGTTTGGATGCATGCAGTAAGAGTAATGAAGTAATGTATGGATTGACCAAAGCCTTTCCGGCCAGATACCGCGGAAGCGCCATTTTGCCCGTGAACGATGTCGGTGCAGCATGCAAAGAACTGGAAAAGTGTGTTAATGAGTATGGTTTTGTTGCGTGGCATACGCATTCAAATTTTGGCGCTACAGCACCAGACGATCCCCAATACCGAGCCATATTTCAAAAAGCTGCCGATCTTGGCGTCTACGTTTACCTGCACCCTCAGTTATCGCAAAACGAACGGATGAGGGGTTATGGTTTTTCCTTAGCTGGCCCCGGCCTTGGTTTTACCCTGGATACGATGATAACAATAATAAGGCTGATAATGAGCGGTATTTTTGACGAAATACCCAATTTAAAGTTGGTTTTGGGGCATCTTGGGGAAGCGCTTCCATTTCTTTTGGACAGGATCGACAACAGGGTGCAGCTTGTACCGAGTCCGTGTATGAAAAACATCAATCCACCCAGCTACTATTTCAAGAACAACATTTGGGTTACTACGAGCGGCAATATGTCAGCCGAGGCATTTAAATGCACGCAGGACGTGCTTGGAATAGACCGAATATTGATCGGGACGGATTATCCATATGAAGATTTCACGGAGATGGTCAGTTTTATAAAGAGCCGCCCTTTGAACGATGAAGACCGGGCTAAACTTTATTATAAAAACGCTGCGGCTTTGGGTCTCAGCTAGCGCTTGGAGTTTTCACGGCTCCAAGAAAGCAAAATAGATACCTTGATATAGAAATACAATAAAAAATAATAGCAAAAAGAGCCCTCGGGCTCTTTTTATGTGATACATATAAAGCTTAGCAATCATTCTGGTATATTAACTTAGTTACCGACCTTGCCCTTGTTGACTTTTATTATTACCATCTTTATCGGCTGATTGCTTAGGTTCTCTATTGAATGGGGAACCGCTGCGGGGATATATACCATATCGTTGTCGCGCACTTCATACTCTTCATCGCCTATGATTTGCTTGCCGATACCGTTTAAAAACAGTATTACTTCGTCGTGGTCCGGATGGGCATGTGTGCCATGCGCTTTGCCCGGAACACAGAAAGAGCTGCCGACCAGGAAGTTATTGGTATCCAAAACTCCGTCAGTTTGTTCGACATAAATGCCATATTCACTTGGGAACGCTTTTCCGTCGCCAAATTTTGCGAGATACTTTCCTTCTCTTTTCATGATGTCACTCCTCAAAAAATAATTCTGCATCCCCTGAGTATTGTAAAAGGAATGCGACAAAACACCTATAAAAATAATAATAATTATCACTGTTTGTGTCAAGGTAAAACGATACTAAATTGCCCAGAAACAAACAATAAATAATTGGGAAAAATGCGATATTGTGCAGAAAATAACCATTACGCTTTCAACAAATACTCATATAATAATATGGATATACTTATAATATTGGACGGGTAAATAGCCGAGTAAATATTGCAAGGATGTAATCGGATAAATGAATATAGCTTTTACGAATATGCAATATCGAAGATAAGGGACAGATAATGCTTTTATAGATTGATTTTTATAGATAACTATGAAATAATGATATGTCTTAATATGTTGAAAGAGCAATTATGGTTAAGGAGTAGTATTCATGCGAATACTGATAATCGGGGACGGAAAAGTCGGCTATGCTCTTGCTGAGCAATTATCGATGGAAGACCATGATGTTACCATTGTTGACAACAATGCCGAGGCTCTAAGAAAAGCAGTCGAAAAACTGGACGTACTTTGCATTCAGGGGTCGGGTTCCAGCAAAACCACCCTTTTGGAAGCAGATATAGAGAAAAAAGACCTTATAATAGTTGTTACGTCAAGTGACGAGTTGAATATGGTTTGTTCTTTGCTGGCTCATAAACTGAGCAAGGCGAGGATAATAACAAGGATAAGAAACCCGGAATATGCCGAATCTGAAGACTTTATCAAGGACGTTTTGGGTATAGACCTATGCATCAACCCGGAATTATCCGCCGCAAACGAAATTTCACGGTTACTCCGGTATCCGCACGCGTTCAGCATAGAAAGTTTTGCGGGCGGAAAGCTTGAAATAATAGAAATAGCGATTCATGCAGGATCCTTAGTTTTGGATAAACCACTTTCGGAACTTATCCCAAAGCTGCCGGCGCATATTCTTATAGGCGCGATCAAGAGGGATGACGAAATATTGATTCCGAATGGATCAACCGTTCTGCAAGCCGAGGACCATATATTCATAGTTGGGGTCCCGCAGCAGATATATAATTTAGCAAAGTATCTCGGCCAATTCCAGCAGAAGACGAAAAATGTAATGATTATTGGAGGAAGCAGGATAGCGTATTATTTGGCAAGTAATATCCAGCGCCTTGGTATACGTACGCGGATCATAGAAAGCGACCAAAAGCGTTGCGATGAGCTCTTTCAGCTTTTGCCGGATTCGATAATCATTAATGGCGACGGCACCGACCATGAGCTGCTGGATCAGGAGCGTCTGAGCGAAATGGACGCTTTTGTTGCCCTAACGGACAGGGATGAAGAGAATATAATAGCGGGCATGTATGCCAAGGATTGCAACGTTAACAGGGTTGTTGTGAAAGTTACGCGCCAGTATTATTCGAGGATTGCTTCAGATCTTTCCATAATAAGCCCAAAGGAACTGACGGCAAACCGTATCGTCCTGTATGTCCGAAGTATAGTGAACTCGCAAGGCAGCTTTGTAGAAAGACTGCATAGAATAGCGCAGGGCAAGGCGGAAGCGATGGAGTTTTCCGTTGGCCCCAACTCCAGGCTTACAAATATACCTTTGAAGAAACTGAAATTGAAAAACGGAATAATCGTAGTTGCGATAATGCATAAAGGGCATATAACCATACCTTTTGGTGAGGACATGATACGCGAAGGCGACAATGTAATTATAATAACCAACGGGAACGAGCGTTTTTTAGATCTTAATGATATCCTTTTGGAGGGTTAGGATTGCGGTATAGACCTGTTTTAAGAGCTTTGGGTTTATTGCTTATGGGCGAGGCTGTGTTTATGGTTCCTTCGCTCATAATTTCATTAATATACGGCGATAACGATCATATGGCGTTCATATATTCGATCATCATTCTTGCGGTCATCGGGTTTATTCCTTCTTTTACGATAAAAAATAAAGTCACCCAGCTATATACGCGTGAAGGGTTCGCTTTAGTTGGGCTCGGGTGGATACTGCTCTCACTTTTTGGAATGCTTCCATTCATCTTCAGCGGGGTTATTACAAATCCAATCGATGCGCTGTTTGAAACGGTCTCCGGGTTCACTACAACCGGAGCGAGTATTTTGAGTGCAATTGAAGGCCTGCCACACGGGATACTGTTTTGGCGAAGCTTCACCCATTGGGTTGGCGGTATGGGAGTGCTTATTCTTACAATAGCCCTTTTGCCGCAGATGGGTCTAAAGAATATGGAGGTGCTTAAGGCCGAAAGCCCCGGGCCAACGCCAGAAAAGTTGGTGCCGCGAATAAGGGATACGGCCAAGATGCTATATTTGATTTATCTTGGCATGTCGCTGATACTGTTCATACTGCTGGTATGTTTTGGTATGAAGCCGTATGACGCGGCAGTAAATACGTTTGGAACGGCAGGTACCGGCGGGTTCTCCATATTGAATGCGTCTATCGGCGGGTATAATAATCCGGCATTTGAAGTTATAATCGGAATATTCATGCTGCTTTTTGGGGTGAGTTTCTCGGTATATTTCATGATCGTTATGCGGCAATGGAAACGCGCATTAAAAAACCAGGAGATGATATTCTACTTTTGCATTGCGGTTGCTGCAACGGTCTTTATAACAATAGATATATTTCCGAGGTATGCAAACTTCTGGGAATCGTTGCGATATTCTTTCTTCCAGGTGTCATCCGTTATGACTACGACAGGGTACGCTACAACGGACTTTAACCAATGGCCGGTATTTTCAAAGTGCCTGTTGCTGTTTCTCATGCTGATTGGCGCCAGCGCGGGTTCCACCGGCGGTGGCGTGAAGGTCGTACGGTTACTGGCGTCTATAAAGGTCGTCCGCCGCGAGCTTTATATGTTTCTGCATCCAAGAAGCGTACGAGTAGTAAGCTTAAACAAAAAAGCATTGGATGATAGCACCGTAAGAAGTGTTTTGGCATTTATGTTCCTGTATATATTGATAATACTGATGGCAGCATTGTTAGTGGCGCTGGACGGGTTTGATTTTGAAACGACGCTGTCTTCTGTAGTTGCATGCATAAGCAATATCGGCCCCGGAATGCAGCTTGTTGGACCAATGGGCAACTATGCGGATTTTTCTATCCTAAGCAAGATAGTCTTGTCCTTTTGCATGCTAATAGGCCGTTTGGAAATAATGCCTATCTTACTGCTGTTTTCTCCGTCCCTATGGCGCAAGCTATGATCACCGGTTGCAAAATCATCGTCAAAAGGCCAGGATTATCAGGCACAAATATAATAATTTGTTATATATAAACACTTTGTTCAGATTTGTCGTATTATTCTGTATCTTCCCTGAACATACATCAGAATATTGACCCGGGCATTACATCTTTCGCCGAAGCATAAAAGGCGAATTTTTGTTTATATGATGTTTTGCGTATGGAGCCTATTCGCCAAATATCCCTTCAGTTATCGATTTATCCAATATTTTAATATCAGCAAAACCGTAAATATTGCCCGCGCAATATTATTGCCGGAAAACAGCTTTATCTATGTTCTGATGTCTAACGATAAAAAAACCGTTCCCCGCCAAACGACAAACATTTCATTTTAGCATTGCTATAATTCTGCCTACACACTTTATGGCTGCGGGCTTATAAACTATGGGAGCCGCTTTGCGCAAAAAACTGTAGGTGACTGACCATGGGAGGCTTGCGCGGTTTACGTAAAATGATTCGGGGGGCTGTCTTTATGGCGTCGATACGCATAAAATCCAGAACGCATATAATGAAGGGTAAGAAGGTATGGCAGCTTCATATTTTCGTCCTGCTTTTTTCGTTTATAATAGGCCGGACCGATATATTGGGAGGATTGTCTCCGTTTGGGCCTGCCTTAGTAGCTGCTTCTCTATTTTTTGGATTTGAATCGGCCATTGCACTCTGCGGGTTTTTGATAGGCGCTTTAACCTTGTTGCCGGATATGCGCTGGAGTGCGGTTTTTGCCGCATTTCTCGTGTTCTTTATTGGACAGGCCTTGAATAAAGCGGGGAAGCTGAATAAAAAAGTTGTTCCGATAATACTGTTTTCGAGTATGCTTGCTCTGAACATGATTTTAAATTCAGCTCTAACCTATACCACATTGTTGGGGGTTCTTGAGAGCGTACTCTGCCTAATGATGTACTTCGTTCTCAATAACACTCTCAATTTTATAACGAATATCGGTAGGCGCAGCCTGCTTTCCGATGAGGAGACAATAGGTTTTGCGCTCTGCATTTGTATGGTCATTCTCGGGACAGGCGGCCTTGCTCCGTTTGGATTCAGCGTAAGCAATATCCTCGCGTCACTTGCGGTGATGATGTTCGCATATTGTGGAGGTGCGGGCATTGGCGCCGGCGCTGGTGCCGGTTTGGGGCTCGCATGTGCGCTTGCCGGGCCTGCCGATATGATAATTATTGCCAATATGGGCATCTGTGGCTTGATTTCCGGAGTAATGAGAAAGCTGAAAAAACCGGGTGTATTGCTGGGATTCGTCATTGCCAACGCCATGATGACATTGCTTATCAACCAATCCACCGTGGTCATCATCCAAATAAAGGACATTATTGCCGCTTCTATACTCTTTTTGCTATTACCGCAGTTTGTGTTCAGAAATATCGGTAGATTTTTAGATGGCTCCGCAAAAAGGTCATTCGACGAAAAGTACTATTTGAAGCGACTTAGGGATTTGACGGTGGAAAGGCTTAAGGATATATCGTCGGTGTTTGAGCAGATGTCCGATGTCTTTAGGTACATTACGGATATCAGGGGCAAAAACAGGGATATTTCCAGCGTCATCCAACCCGTGGCTAGCAGGATATGCTCCAATTGCGCACTGAACCACGATTGTTGGGACAAGCATTTGAACGAAACCTTCAATACGGTTTGCGATATACTTGAATTCTTTGATAAAAACGGCAGCCTGACGGATTTGCCGGAGGACGTCCACTCGCGATGCATCTTTAAGCTGCGCATGTTGTCTGAGCTGGAAAGGGCATTCTCGGAATATAGAACCAACATCGGTTGGGAGCAGCGCATTGAGGAAAGCCGGCAGATAATAGGAGAACAATTGGACGGAGTCGCGTCCATCATATCCGGCGTTGCTGATGATCTTGATGTTGATATACGATTTTTGCAGGGGGTTGAAAACGAGGTGAAACGCAGGTTGGACGACAACGGTATCAGAGCTAAGGAAATTGTGGTGCAACGGCTGCCGGATGGCAAAAACGAGGTACACATAATTGTTCGCGCATGCGGTGGAATGAGAGTCTGCAAAAAGACTATAGAAAGATGCGTTTCAGAAGCCTGTGGCAGGAAGATGGAAAAACGCGAATGCACGTGTCTGCCTTCGAATAAAAAGAATTGTGTTTTGGTATATGAGGAGAGCAAACTTATGGATGTTCATATAGGTGTGGCCCAGCGGCCTGCAAAGAAAGGGGCGGCTTGCGGGGACAGCTATGTTTGTCAAACTGTTCGGGATGGCAGATACCTAATCTGCATGAGCGACGGAATGGGAAGCGGTTCGCGCGCGGCAGGAGAGAGCGAGGCTACGGTTTCTCTGATCGAAAATTTTTACAAAGCGGGGTTTAACGAACAAACCATATTCAAGATGATAAACAAGCTTCTATTGCTACGCAGTGCCGAAGAGATGTTTTCAACAGTCGATGTATGCTTTTTGGATCTGATAAATGGATGCGGCAGGTTTGTGAAGGTAGGCTCCATTCCAAGCTTCATCAAGAGGGAGAAGGGGATGGAATGTATAAAATCTACTACGCTGCCAATTGGAATATTGGACGATGTTCAACCCGCGGGCTTTGACAAGAGCTTCTTTGGAGAAGAATACATAATCATGTTCACCGACGGCATTTGGGAGCGCCTGGGAGGGTATGAGCGCATACAGGATATGGAGGGGACATTGGAGCTGGCTATCGATGGCAGCACAAACCCGGACGAGATGGCAAAACGAATATTGGATTTTGCGCAGGCACAGCCATGCGAGTTTGAAGTGGACGATATGACGGTTATTGTGGCAAAGCTGGCGGGAGGTGAAAAGAAAAGCGCAATTGCCATATAATCAGACATGAGAGGTTTGAAGAAACTGCAGAAGAGCGCCGTTAGGCGCTCTTGGTTTTTAGAATAAAATTATATATGGCGGAACCTACTCAAAAAGAATGCGTATCTGCCGGAACACATCACCGGAACCAAGCGCTATCACCATATCACCACTTTTCCAGTTAGCCTTCAGGTAACTATCTATATCCGCAAAAGCTGGAAGGTATTCGCATTTTGAGCCTTTTTCATTTATAGCGGCTACTAGATCCTTAGCATGGACTATACCGGTGTCAATCTCTCTTCCGGGGTAGATATCCGGCACCAAAACTATGTCTGCGTCTTCAAAGGATTCAGAATACTTTTGCAATAAGGTCTTCGCGCGGCTGTATGAATTGCACTGAAACACGCAAAACAGATTATTGTGCGGATATTTTGACGCCGCTTTCAAGCACGCCTTTATCTCATTGGGATGGTGGGCATAATCGTGAAAGATCTTTACACCTTCTACTTCGCCATAAAACTCAAAACGCCTTGCGGCTAAGTGGTACTTTATTAAGGCTTTGGCACATACATCAGGAGGAATGCCAAGGTCAAAGGCCAATGAAACAGCCGCGAGTGAATTTAAAACGTTATGTTCGCCCGGAACGCTCAATATTATTCTGCCAAGGTTTTCACCTTCATGTGTAAAATCATACGATACATTGCCCATACTATCGTATTCGATATTTTTAGCCGAAAAATCGGCTCCTTCCAATCCGTAGGTTATAACGCGGCAAGGGCACTCAGCCGCAAGCTTAACGACTAGTGGGTCATCGGTACATGCGAGAAGCAACCCGTCCGCGGGCAAAAGCGCTACATATTTGCTGAAAGCAGAATAGATATGGTCAATATCGCGGAAATAGTCAAGATGGTCGTCATCGATATTATGGACTATTTCTATCGTAGGGCTAAACTGTAAAAAGCTTTCGACATATTCGCATGCTTCGGTAAGGAACATATCGTTGCAGCCTACCTTTGTGCCACCATCCAAAAAATCTATCTCTCCGCCGACGTGTACTGTTGCGTCATATTTCGCCTCGTCAAAGATTATTGCAAGCATGGATGTTATTGTGGTTTTCCCATGGCAGCCTGAAACCCCGATCACGTTCTTATATTGTTTTGTAAGCTGGCCAAGAAGATCGGCCCTATCTATTACCGGGATACCTTTTTCTCTGGCTGCGGCCATTTCAACATGATCGTCTTTTATCGCCGCTGAATTTATTATGAGATCTGCGTTTGAAATATGGGCGGCGTCGTGTCCGATGGATATATCCACCCCCATCTTTTCAAGCCGTTTGGTATAATTGGATTCAGTTTTATCACATCCGGAAACGCCGTACCCGCGCGATAGCATGATCTCCGCGAGACCGTTCATACTGCACCCGCCTATTCCGATAAAATGAAGGTGCTTGCCCTTGAAATCTTTTATATCAGTGTGCATCTTTTCCTCCGATTCAGAATCAATACCTACCGAATGTTGATAGGATATGTATTGAAACTACTATATTATACTCGCTTTATAACGGGTTTATCAACTAAAATTAAAATGCTTGCAAAATAACTGGAAAGACTTAAAATGTATAGGTAAGCATTAAGATAATGTTTTGACTATATGGTTGAGGAGGCTCGATGTGGAAAAGGTCAAGCGAAATGAGCGTGTGGCTATACTGATTAAAACTCTAAGTGACAATCCTAACAAGCTGTATACGCTTTCCTATTTCTGCGAATTGTTCGATGCGGCCAAATCAACGATAAGTGAGGACGCCATCATAGCAAAGGAAATGCTCAGAAAGTATGACAAGGGCGTGATCGAGACCGTGGCCGGTGCTGCGGGGGGCTTGCGGTATCTGCATTGGCCATCCAACACAAGGGCGCTAACCTCTATGCAGGAGCTTTGTGAAAAGCTGTCTAACCCGTCTAGGCTATTACCTGGAAGCTTTTTGTATATGCAGGATATATTCAGCGACCCCGTATGGATGAGGGCAATGAGCGAGATATTGGCACGTCAGTTCCATAGCATGAATGTAGATTTTATCGTTACAATGGAAACCAAGGGTATAGCCCTTGCGTTGATGGTTGCAAACACGCTTGGTAAGAAGCTCGTCGTGGTAACTCATGATAACAAACCTTCCGAAGGCCCGTCGGTGCAGATCAACTATTTTACCAAATCTTCTGTACGCGTAAGGCAGATGTCTCTTAACAGACGGGCGGTGAAAGAAGGACAAAAGGCGTTGATACTAGATGACTACCTTAAAGGCGGAG
>JAVBOF010000144.1:0-12436 GCA_031550915.1 Eubacteriales bacterium
TTCGTGTAATAATAATATTCGAATTATAATTCTTAGTCAATAAAAATATTCAAGAATCTGTAAAAAAATTTGGTTATAACATTTTACTGCGATAGGAAGTAGAACTAAAAGTAGATTAATCTACTTTTAATAAGTTACAAAAGTATAAGAACACTGATAAAATTTAAATATGGATGGTGAAATATGGATATTGACTATAAAGCAATGGGTAAAAGAATTGCATCTAGACGTAAAGCTTTAGATATGAAGCAAGAAAAACTTGCTTTTTTAACAGGATTATCTAGTAAATATATCTCTAGTATTGAAAATGCACATTCTATTCCCAGTATAGAGGCACTAATTAATTTATGTATTGCGCTTAAAGTCACGCCAGATTATTTTTTAATGGGTGTGGTGAAGAATAACGTAGACGGCATCTCTGAGAACATTCAGCAAAGGATATCAACTTGTACAACAGACCAACAAAAACTTATTTTGAAGCTTATTGAAGCGGTAATAGAATATTAATATTTGTTTTGTTTTGTAGTAGGAGGGGAACGTTATTAAACAGAAAAATCATGATATACTCGAGACCTTATATCATGCATATAGCAGACTAATGCGGAAAATTGCGTATGATATATTAAAGGATATGGATCTTTCTGAGGACGCAGTTCAAGAGGCATTTGAAAAATTGACTAAGTATGCGTTTGAAATCGATAGCGTGAACAGCAATAAAACTAAAACTTTTATGGTTATAATTACGCGTAATGTTTCTATCGAAATGATTAGGCGTAATAAGATTGAAATTATTGACGAAGCTGAATTTTCAGGCGATATTGAATTGCTTTATCAGGATGATGGACCTTTGCCTTTAGAAGTGCTTATTAGAGAAGAAAACTATAGAGAAATGCATATCATTTTGGATGAGCTTGATCCAAAATATGGTGATTTAATCGATTTGAAATATTACTATGATTGGTCAGATTCAAAATTGGCAGACTTTTTTAATATAACAGAGCAAAATATACGAGTAAGATTACACAGAGCAAAGAAACTACTTGCGAACAAGATCCTTGAAAGGAGGTTTTCAGTTGAACAAGCCTGATATTGAAGGTAAGGTCTTTGATGAAATCTTAAAATATACAGCCGAAAAGCATGTTGAATTAATTGCAGACCAGTATTCCGATATAGATATAGATATAGATATAGATGATATGGAGTTTTCTGACAGACATAAGAAAAACATGGATTCTTTCTTTGCCGCTAGGAAGAAAAAGCAAAATATTAATACATTTAGAAAATACGCCATCAGAGCTGCGATATTTTTGCTGGTTATTGTGATTGTCTTTTCGATATCTGTTATGAGCGTTGAGGCCTGGCGACATGAGGTTTTTCAACTGTTTCAGAAAAGCGACTCTAAATCGACTTCAATAGCATTTGAGAAAAATCCAATAAATTATTCGCAATTTATTGATCATTCTGGAGGAATGATCTTACCAAGATATATTACAAACGGGTACGAGCCATCGGAGTATATCAAGATCTCTGAAACGGAATTCACATTTATTTACAATAATGTGAATGGTAATTCTATTGTTTTAGAAAAGTATTTATATGACAGAACAATTGATATTAATAATGAAAATGTAGTAATTACCGATCTTACAATTATGAATAAACCCGCTAAATTTTTTAGTTCAAATAATAAAAATCATGAAAATGTGCTTCTCTTCGAACATAAGGGATATATTTATACATTAATTGCATGTGAACCACAAGAAGAAATAATTAAAATCGCGGAAAGCATGAATTAGAATTTGTAACAAAAAACATCTTTTTACTGTTTTATTAAACAAATAAGACAAAAGAGGTGTTTTTCATGAAAAAAAGATTATTATTAGTTATACTTGCAATTAGTACATTTTTCTCTTTTAGTAGCGCTTTTGCAAGCCAGAACAATGGTGGAATGATGCAACCGATGTGGACAAATATTTCTACAGTAGGAGGGGGGGTTAGTATAAGCTCATCGGGCGTAGCATCGCTATCAGCAAGAATGGTAGCCTATGATCCGGTCAATAACACAAAAATCACCACCTCACTTCAACAGTATAAAAACGGTTCCTGGACAACTTTGTCTAGTTGGTCTCAAACTTCTTATAGTAGAAATTGTAGTTGGGCAAGTTCGAAATCAGTGACAAAAGGTTATACATACCGATTAGTGTGCAATTATTATGCATATAACGGATCGACTTTGCTCGAAAGTACATCAAAATCATATACCGATGCATATTAATATCTCGAGGTTTTTACATGCCTGTTTATTTAGGTAATGCTGACCTATACGCAACAAGACACCCTCTATTCGCAATGAATAGAGGGTGTATTAAGTTTGAAAAAATGTTTATGTCATTGTGTAACAGAATAAGACGTTTTTAAGTTTAAGATAATGACCTGCCCCCTGTTTACGCAAATTGGGAATGTTAGAAACCGCCAAGAATCCTAAAGGCATACTCATTCGGCATCAGGTTATCCAGCGACATATCAGGTCTGATATGATTTTATTCCGACCGCCAGTCTTCGATGATTTCTTTGGCCTCAGAAATGTTCCGGAACCAGTGTTGGTCAAGGCCCTCTGTGCAGAACTTCCCGATGAAACTTTCGATGTATCCGTTTTGCATTGGCTTGCCAGGGTCAATAAATATTTGTTCTACCTTGTTGTCATATGTCCATGCGTTCATTGCATTGCTGGTAAACTCCGGTCCGTTATCAGTGAGAATTTCTTTGGGCATACCATAGAAGATGGCTACATGATTCAACACTGTAGCTACTTTCCTTCCTTTGATCGAACTGTCAACCTCCAGGGCAATGCATTCTCTGATGACCGCATCAATGACGGTCAGTACACGGAGGTTCGACCCGAAGTGAGTCATATCGATAAAAACCATTGACCGCCGTGCGTTCATTTCCATCACGGCCCGTTCAGGAATACCCCTTTTCTCATAATGCTTCTTCTTACTTTTCCTATTAAGCGTCAAACCAGCGGCTTTATAAAGCCGGTATATCCTCTTATGGTTGATCTCAAAACCTTCATGCAGGAGCATAATATGCAGCCTGCGGTATCCATATTGCTTCCAACGCGAGGACAAGGCAATACGGCGTTCCGTAATCATTCCATCTTCTACTTTGTCGGTCGCTATATACCTCATGCTATTCTGGCTGATTCCAATCAGCCTGCACGCCCTGCGTTCACTTATCTCATAAGCAATCTGAATTTGAGTGTAATCTGGCGTTTGACTGAAGCCTTTACACGTTTTTTGAGATAACGTCCTTGAGTATCTTGTTATCCAAGGAGAGGTCGGCAACCATCTCCTTGAGTCGTCGGTTTTCTTCTTCAAGCTGCCTAAACCTCTTGGCCTCGCTTATATCCATGCCACCGTACTTGCTTTTCCAACGGTAAAATGTTTGCTCGGCGATGCCGTGTTCTCGCACGATGTCGGCAGCTCTTTTGCCTCCCTCGTGCTCTTTGAGTATCTTGATTATTTGCTCTTCACTGAACCGTTTCTTCATGCTAATCACTCCTGCTTCTTTTATTTTACCATATCGTGACTAACATTCCTTTTGACGGAGTTTCGGGGTTTAGGTCAATGAACAAACGCCTTGTACAATAATATATAATAAATATTTATTCATAAGCGGTAAAGATAAGCATTGCATTTATGATACTGATGGCAATCTTCTAGTTAAGCTTGATGATAATGGAGATGTTGTTTTTGGTTCGTTTTTGGCTAACAGCAATATATACTTTAGGCTCCCAAACTTTTCAGCCAGAGGATCAACGTTGGATGTAAAATCAGAGTTATCCAATTACCTCAGCTACATTGGGGATAAATATTTTATTTTTGACTATGAGAAAACAATAGGAATGGATGTGAGCATAAAGCAAGATAAAAAATCCGGACCTACCTGAACGTGCGGCATTACAACCCGGCAATCGGCAGGTTTATGCAGCAAGACAGCTACCGGGGAGAGGTAGGCGAGGCGTTAAGCCATAACCTTACAACGTATTGTAATAATAACCCGTTGAAGTATGTTGACCCGAGTGGGCATGTTGCGATGCCGAGGACATCTGTATAAATTGAACTACTCATTTGCATTTTTAATTATTGGATTATGCTGTATAGATGAAACGATGGCCTTTTTGATGTATTGATATATCACCGATTTTGTTGATAATGGTCTGCACAGCGCAATGGACAGTGGTGAAGTAATATAATTTATTATACTCAATAAATAATTCTTGAATTAACTCTCAGTTGTAAGTAAGAGTATACCTGAGGGGCTTTATTATATAAAAAAGCATGTCGAATATCGTATCTTTGTAACATTTTTGCTAATTTCCAAGTTATTAATAATGAATACTATGCTGTTTAGAATTGATAATAATTTGTCGGTAAAGCACTATCTTCTTATTACTTGGTTCTCTTGCATTGTTTTTAGAATAATACGTATCATTATTTTTGATATTCAATTAAATCAATTGGTAGAAACGATCTAAAATCAGGCGATCTCGTCTTTTGGAGTAGAAGCCATTATCATTGCGGCAGACATAAAGAAATACATAATGTTGGGATTTATATTGTGAACACAAGGTAATATAAACAAGCAGTTGCAAAGGAAAAGACTTAAATAGAAACCTCTGGAGCGACTATAACTGGAAGATTGTTTTGTAGGCCAGATCATATGATAAGAATGAACCGGGGAAAATTGTTCCAGGTGATTCAGGCGGTTTCTGAAAAGTGGCAGCATGAAAATTTCTTTTAGTAGCATGATTTTTTATTAAAGATAAATTCGGCAAGAATAATAACCTGTTTTGGGAGGGCACTATGGAAAAGACTAAGAAAATAATTAATAAAACCAATATTATATTCCTTATTTTAGTCGTTATAATAACTATTACTACGGTAATTATATTGCAAAATACAGAAACTTCAGCCGTTCAAAGTAATGCAATTCAAGAAGAAACCTTAAAACCCATCGTTTCTCCGGACAAGATTATAGGCCTAGTTATAGCGGATGGAAATCCGCAGTACGATCAGATGATAGCGAACTCAATAGAGAAGGCTTGCAATGAAAAAAATTGGGATATACTTCGCCAGGACTGTGGCGGCGAAAGAGGGCTTGTACTTAGTACAGCTAGTACTTTCATTGATAGAAATGTGGATACATTATTCGTGTTGGCAGAGGACACGGAAACAGCAAAAATAATAGAGGGAAAAGCTGATCAAGCAAAGGTAAATGTAATATTTTTAGATAACTCAGCCTCTGAGGATGCTTCGTATTATGGCATTGATTATAAATATGTAGGTGTATTAGCGGGCGAGACTCTTTCGAAAAAGGCACATGAGAAATTAGATAACATAGATTATTTCATCATGATTTATGAAAGTGACACACAAACAAATAAAGCAAACATGCTGTTGGATGCAGAAAACATTTGTAAAAGCAAATTAGGATTAAATGAAAAGAATTGTATCAGACAAAAAGCTCATGTCGACATAGAAAGTGTCAAAGATCAGATAATAGAACTTCTATCAAAAAGTGATAAAAGCAAGAAATTTGCAATACTTTGCGAAAACGATATATTTGCCAAAGGCACGGCTGAAGCTTTGAAAGAGCAGGACTTTGATAGGAATAGTGTGGTAATTAGTTTCGGTTGCTCTGCGTTGGCTAAAGAAAATTTTCGCAGCCCTGATAATTCATGGGTTGGGAGTATAGCATTTTTCCCGGAGGAATATGGCATAAATCTTATAAAAATGATTGAGAAAAATACCAAGAATAAAGGTCAGCAAGCAAAAACAATTCATAAGTTGGTTGATAGATCAAATATTAATGATATTTATCCAGAAAAACTTTAACTCACTTGCCTGATATCACAAAAAATTGGGGGAAAAGAAAATGGAAAAACAAACAGGGGTTTCGAAAAAAATAGCTCTAGTAATGGCATTTGCGTTTTTATGTGGCCTGATAGGACAAGCGTTTGAAGCACATATAGCACTTGCAGTGGGAGAAACAAAAACGCATACAGAAATTGTTGGAGTTGGAATAGATGAGTCTAAATCATTATTGGCGGACGAAGAAGAGGGCAAAGACGATACAACAGATAAAACCAGAATAGTGAGTAGTAAAGCAGAGATAGACCCAAAGACGGGTTTTTTGAAACCGGGAGGACTTACACCTGTGGTAGGGTTAGAGCAAGAATCTTCAAAAGAGCCTGTAGAGATCCCGGAAGAAAACACAGAAAACACAACGGTACTACAGAACCCTGACGGGACAAGAACAATGCGGATATACACAGAAGATATAAGGTATAAAGATGAAGAAGGAAAGCTCGTGGACATAGATGCATCGCTGAAAAAGAAAGTGAGAGCAGACGGCGAAGTGGAATATGTGACAAAGGATTCGCCGGTGAGAGTTACACTGTGTGAAGACATAGATAAAAAGAACGCAATAACTATCGAAAAAGATGACTTCAAAATTGAAATGGCGCCTCTAAATCTTGTAATGCCAAGTGTGACGCCTGAAGCTACAGAAATACCAATTGTTGAGGAAGATCCAACAATTACACCAGAAGAAACATTAGCGCAAGAAGAAATGGTGACCCCGACACCTGCTCCCGCGATTGAGCAGAAAACGGAGGGCCCGAAGCAAACGCCACTGCCAACAAATACGGCTGAAGTGCTGCCAATAGCAAAACCTACAGTTGCGATAGATAATCCGACAAATTTGCCGCAAATCCAAGAAAATCCTGAACCAGTGAGTGAGATGAGCCGTAAGATAAATGACGGCGGTGAGCGATTCTCAAACATTGCAGCGAATGAAAGTATGGCAAAGACAATACCTGCCGAGGCAGTTGAGGACGCGACATTAGATAATGATAAGATAGATGATTCCGTCAAAACTGAAACTCCCAATATAGACAGGCCGGTTATTGCCATGATGGAACAGCGTATAGATGAAAAAACGAACATTTCAGAAAGCGTAATAAATGGAGTTGAGTATCGGGAAACATTCGAAGAAGATGTTTCATTAAAAATCACCGTTGGAAAGGCAGGTATCAAAGAAGATATAGTCTTAAACAGCAAGCCTGAAGCTAATAAATTTGAATACACGTTGAAGCTTACGGGACTTGAACCAATAATGCAAGGCGGGAAGACAATATATCTATATTCACCTGACAAGCAAACCAAAACATTGGATGACTACAAAGCAATAATACCGATGCCGAATATGTATGATTCATCAGATAAGCTATCACATGATATAGATGTTATTCTGGAAACCGTAGACGCATCGAAAGGCGAATACAAGATCATTTACATACCGGATCAGGAGTTTTTGAACGCAGAAGATACTATTTACCCAGTTACAATTGACCCTACATTTAATGCATCGTATAGTAGCACAGGAGAAATATTTGACACATTTATTGAATCGGGGACAAGCCCGAGCTCCGCTGGAGATAGGGGTGCTGCAACGAACCTGCCAGTCGGCAGATCCGGGAGGATTTACAGGTCGTTGTTTAAGTATAGAGACTTTTCAATGTTCAATGGTTTAATTGTACATAGTGTTTCATTTTCAGCATATAAGAGTGGGAGTGGTTCTGGAAACTTTTATATCAATGCCCACAGGATGACGGCTAATTGGTCAGAAAACACGACAACATGGGATGGAATAAATAGCAGCTACAATTCAACAGTATTATCATCTACATTAGTCACAGGAGAACAGAGATATAGTTGGGATATCACCAGCGCGTTTATTGGCTGGAGGAACGGAAGTTATGCCAATCAGGGAATAATGCTAAAAAGCGCTGATGAGAATACAACACAATATAAGAATTTCTTCTCAAGGGAAATTGCCAATGCATACGAAGATTTTTTTCAAGTGATATATGAGCTTCCGACGCCAAATGGTGGGAGCATAGTAAGCGTTTCTCCGGATGGTTATTCATATTATACAAATGCTGACAAAACCAAGACGGTAAAATGGTCTGGATTTACGCAACCCTATAATCCAGGAGGATATAATATATCAGAGCTGCAGTACTATTTTTTCAATTATGATAACTGGGGGATATTAACAAATTGGGCGTCATTACCATTGTGGAAATGGAAGTGGGATGGGACATATAATTATTATAATTTTGGATCACAAGATGGACTCCCTGAAGGCCGTGTAGGGATTGTATTGCGCGCGGTTAATAGTGCGGGGATAGCTGGTCCGGCATGCTCGAGCATGCCTGTTTGGAATGATAAAACAGGTCCTGTTATGGGATCCTTTTCTTTATCCCCAGAAGGTTGGACAAAAGAAAAGATAACGATCCGTACTTCAGGTGCTACAGATGCAATGTCCGGAATAGCCTATCATCAGATAGCTTATGGAAACGCAACTAATGTTACTACAGCATGGGAAAACTTCCCATATGCTAATTTGGCTGAGGCACCACAGGGAACCGGATATATATATGTTAGAGGAATTGATGCTGTGGGAAATATAGGTGAAGGAAAGAGATCAGATAACTATTATTCAAGAGACACCATACCTCCAAGTCCTCCACCGGGCGGCATAAAGGCAGATAGAAACGATGTGAATAGAGAATTAAGAATAACATATGGCGCAGGTAGTGATACAGGTAGCGGCATCGATCGCTACGAAATAAAAAAATATTTTGAGGTAAACGGGGCACAGGTTCAGGTTGGGAAAACCATGATTTCACCAGGATTTGACTTCCCAATCTCATATGAAGAGTTCTATACTATTGCGAGAACAAATGGAATATCTTGTCCTAAAGTTATGGTGACATTGGATGTTTATGATAAAGCAAATAACGAACACAAAGGCACCAAATGCACACAGGTTGATTTACCGGATTGTTCAGCGCCTAACGCCCCTGTTGGCCTAGAAATTGTTAATAATAGTACATGTTTTAGAGAAAAGGTTTGGGTCAAATGGGATGATATAACCGACCCAACCTATGTCACAAACTCTCATGGTGATTTTCAAGATAGATCTGTATACTACAAATTTGATAATGAGTCGTATTGGAATCAGATTACCGAATATAAAAACTACCCAGGGGAAACAAATTCATTCACTTGGAGAAATTCTGCCGAGATTGCTATCACCACCCTAAGTGATGGCGAGCATAAGCTTTATGTATGTGCAAAGGATAAATCAAATAATTTGGGCTCTTCCAGCAATATTGCATTTATCAAGGATTCGACTAAACCAGTCGTCCAAATAGAACAGCCAGCATCCAATGAAGTGATTTCAGGTTTCTATGAGATAAAAGCAAGAATTAATGACGCTAATATATCAGATTGGGCGCTATATTATTGGGAAGGCGACCCATCAGGAGATAATCCTCTAACAAATAATAAGCTTGAAAGTGGAATGACAAACAAAGATTATGAAATAATAGCCACTTTGAACACTTTTGATTTGAGTGAAAACACAAAATACTCTTTAAAACTAATTGCGAAAGATAACGCGGAAAACACAAATTACACGATTGTTTCGGTTGTAACGGGTAACCATGCTGAGCATTCGCCGGCAAAGTTAAAAATAATTAATCCTTTGACTACTGATCCTTTAGGTGACGATAATACCATTTTGTTAAAGAATAATCCGCAGAATTTCAGCTATACTCGTTTAGATGGCACAACAGGTAATCTCACAAATGCACAGCTCTATATTGATGGTAAAAAAGTTGTTGGTTCAAGCGGAATGTTGGAATATGATGCCATAGCAGAAAATCTTGAAGAGGGCAGCCAGCATACTGTATTTGTAAAGGCGAATGATGCAGTGTCTGGTGAAGAATTATATTCTGAATCAATATATAAGATAGATCAAATAAATAAGCAATTGAACAATAATTCGGAATTATATTCTAGAGAGAATGCTTCAATATCTTATGGCAAACTACTCCTTGAAAATGTTTCCCAGCCAGGAAACGCTACAATTAAAAAACAATCTTTTATGGGATATATTCATAAAGTGAAGATAACTCCCATTGCGGATCCAGGCGTCTCGGCTGTATATAAAGTATCTACTGATGGAGAACATTGGATGTCTATATTACCGGAAGTAATGAGCGAATTGGACCATGCGGGGAAGGACCTACAAATAAAAGTTGAGCTTGCAGCTTCGTCTGGTGCCGCAGGAATAGACAACATTGCTATTGAAGCGATTTGTATAAACATGGATACCAAGTTCACCGTAGATCTTGTGAATGAAATAAGCAACGTAAGTGCAATGGCACGTATTGATTACAGGATACTTGTGCGTTGGGATCAAGCTACGGATGGTGCTTACGGATATGAGATATACAGGGGGGAAAGCGATGATTTCGTGTCGGATATCGCAGGCGGAACAAATCTAATAAGTACAATTATTGGTGATGATGGAGCTGAAGCTAATGCGTATTACTATGATTCCGAATTACTATACGATAAAACAGTATATTATAGAGTAGTTGCACTAAAGAAGTATGGAAATATAATAAGGCGGAGTATGCCTAGTGCTGAATTAGTAAGCGCAACAGGTGTACCGGAAGTAGAAATGGAGAAGCAGTTTGGATATCAATCGTATTGGGGATTTGATTCTAAGGATACGGGTAACGGTGGAGCGAATATAAACATAGCAAATGGAAACTTATACTATTCAAAAACAGAGTTCTCAAACGATGCGCCATTACTTTCTGTCGCTTTCAATAGAGCATACAATAGCCAAGCATGCGCTGATACTGCGCTTGGTATTGGCTGGGATTACAATTTCAATACCTTCCTGCTTAGGGAAGTTGATGACAATGATCAAGATACTGCTATCATCCTTAAGGATGGCGATGCGACTTTGCACAGGTTCGAGTTGCAGGCTGACGGATCATACAAGATACCTAATGGAGTGTTCATGACTTTAACGAAAGGAACTGATGGACTATATTCAATTAACCGCGCGGATCATATATCATATAAATTTAACAGATCAATGCAGATTGAAGAATTTTGTGAACCAAACGGAAACAAGATTCTATTCGAATATGATGGGAGAGGCAACCTATCATTCATACGACATAACAAATTGCCTGGAATGAAAAATGCGCAAGGAGAAAACAATAGTGATGCCCAATATGTAATGATTCAATATTATCAAGGTGCAGTTCAGCAAGATATAAACGACCATATTAAAGAGATACATAACGTTTACAAGAAGAATGATCTTCAGAAGTATGAATACAGATATGAAAACAAGAAGCTAACTGAAATAAAAACTTACAACAAATTAATTGGCAATGATGATGAAATAGCCATATTGCAGCAATATAACTATACAACTGGCGAAAATGGAAAGAAATTTATTGTGAAATCGGCAACAAACAAAGCAAACCAGCCAAATAATATGCGTTCAGCTGTGGTTGATATGGACACACAGGGTAGTGTTACCTGTTTTACTGATGCAGAAGGTTATAGCACTGGATACCGATATAATGACGTTGCCAGCGGATTTGCGAATGATGTGAAAAAGACTACAGTAACAGCTTATATCAAAGGATCAAGCAATGTTCATGCTGTTACTAAGTACTATATTGATAAGCAAAATCAGAAGAATATTGTAGTAGCAAAAGAAAATACATTTGGGAAAAAGACCTATTATAAGGATATTGATCAAAACTATTTGGCATGGAAAGTGGAGAGCGAGGAAAGTGCAACCGAAAATAACACAATTACGCTCTATGAATATGATTCTAATGGCAATTTAACCAAGTTGACTAATCCCGAGGGCAAAACGACTGAATATGCCTATAATAGCGACAACAGGCTAAATAGAACGAAAGAACAAAGGGGCGAGGGGACATATGCCGAAACGATTTTAGAGTATTATCCTAATGGGAATATATGGAGAGAAACAAATCCCTACGGGAAGTCTGCGGTTTACCATTATAATGAGTTGGGCATGCTGGATAAAGAAACCGCTTGGAACGGAGCGGAAATGGAATTTGAATATGACAGTGTTTACCATCGCCTTGAAAGAGTAAAAGAGAGGACACCAGAAGGAATTAAGATAGAGGAATATAGCTATCGAAACGATGGGCGTGTTGCTACAGAAACCGATACATTTGGTAAGATCACAACTTATCAATATGACAAGCTAGGTAACAAAACACTAGCTATATATCCGGACAATAGGCAGGAATCCTGGGAATATAATGATAACGGACTAGAAATACGGTATGGAACTAATAGCAAAGCCAGCTTACTGCCGGATGTATTTACGGAAACGCTGTACGATGAGCTTGGCAGAAATATCGATACGAAAATAACCTACAACAATTCAGTAATTGACGCGCTATATCCGCAACTTGGTCAATACTTGCTATCCACTGGCGCAACGGAAT
>JAVBOF010000155.1:0-7011 GCA_031550915.1 Eubacteriales bacterium
AAGCGGTCATAAACGATATCAAAGCCTATTGCCAGAAACACCTAATTAAGTGGAGCATACCAAAGAGCATAGAGATCCGTGATGCGCTGCCAACGACCTTGGTTGGAAAGGTTGCGTATACAAGGCTTGAGCAGGAAGAAATGACAAAAAAGAAAGCCAACGGATGATATAACAGCAATAAAAAAGGCTCTCAATCAGGATCAAGAGCCTTTTTTTGTATGCCATTTTCAAGCGCTGGGGTTTTCTATGCAGTTCAGCCAATCATCTGCCCGCTTAAACAGCTTTTCCATCGACGGGCCGCCCGAAAGCCTCGGCACATCCGTATCTACGTTGTAGCCTATAGTGGACTGTAAATATGCAAGATATGTATATTCCGTCGGGAACTTATCGATGATATCCTGCCGCAGATGTACCTTTTGCGTGTTATCCACAGGATCAAGCCTGTCTTTGTCACAGATGGTTTCACGGAAGTATAATCCCCATTTTCCGTCACGCTTCAACCAAAGGTCGTATTGGCGTGAAGTACCGGAAAGGTCACAAAGGATACCTTCGACCATAGCCCTCTGCAATATGGTCATGCGGCTCATCGCAAAGGCTCTGTCGCCTTTTACTATTATATTGCTGCCGCCCAGGTTATGCATTATATTCAGGCCGTGTTTCAGGCCTTCCTCTGTTATAGCAATAAAATCTTCGAACGAACCCTCGGTCCAAGTGGCTTTCATTCTGCCGCATTTATCCCAGACAGTGCGGAATTTTGGCCAATCCAGCGAGTCGCGGTATATTGTCCATCGCTCAATCTGTTCGCGGATAAGCATTTTATCTATAAACTCTTGATTCACCGGCGTCTCCTCCTATATATGTATTTGTTAGACCTATTTGCCATTCAGCCAGTCGGCGCCTTTTTTCAACAAGGCATCCAAAGACTTGCCGCCGGAGAGCCTCGGTACATCCTTATTTACTGTATACCCGATTTTTGTCTGAAGGTATGCTAGATGCTGATACTCAACAGGGACTTGATTCAAAAGATCCTGATCCAAAATGACCGTTTCATTGCAATCTACCGGATCGATACGGTCTTTATCACAGATGGTTTCTCTGCGAACGAGGCCCCAATTGCCGTCACGGCGTTCCCAAAGGTCATAATGACGGGCATATGTCGTAACGTCGCAAAGCACACCCTCAACAACAGCCCTCTGTAAAATGACCATACGTGTCATCGAAGTTGCCCTGTCGCCATTTACGTCTATTGCACTGCCGCCAAGATCGTGCAGGATATTCAGTCCGTTCTTAAGACCTTCCTCGGTTGTTTTGATGAAAAATTCATAGGTACCCTCTGTCCATGTCGCTTTCATCGTACCGTCATTATGCCAAACCGACCTGAAGTCGTCCCACAAAAAAGCATCCCTGGCAACGGCCCATTTTTCGATCAACTCGCGAATTTGCCTTACATCAATCAGCCTTTGATCCATATTGTCTTGATCCTCCCTTATTTTTGTCGTTAGTATTTGTTTTAATTAATTCCACAGAAACATAGTAATAATACGTTAAGATTATATTATCTATTTTTATGATATATAGCAATACATTTTGCTATATTTCTGATAAACTATTGTCATCAAACGATGAAAAACCATTCATTTATCGATCGTCCGCTTCATCTGTAACGCGTAGGTCATCTTCAACAGGAATTTTTCCGTGCAGACCTTCTCAAGCACCCGGATAAACCGCAACATTGCCCCGGGAATAATTATGAGCTTATGCTTAAACATCCTTTCAAGGGCATATTCCGCAACATATTTGCTGTCGTGGCCCTTTACGGCAAATCCGGCGCCTGCACGCTTGTTAAAACCCGTAGTAACCGGTCCTGGACAAAAAGCACAGGCAAAAACCTTGCTGCCACGCCGCCTCAATTCTTCATATATGGCTTCCGTCACCCGAAGGACATAGCTTTTGGAGGCGTAATATCCCGCGTGCATGGGGCCAGGCACAAAGGCGGCATATGAAGAAACATTCATGATATAGCCCTTATCCGCCCTAATAAAATCCTTCAAAAAAAGCTTAGTTAATGTATGAAGGGCTTTTATATTCAGGTCAAGCATATTCAGCTCGCTGTCCAGATCGGTTTCCGAAAATTCACCATATACGCCAAACCCGGCGTTGTTCACAAGTATATCGATATCCTGATCCTTGTAATTCTCATACAATCGCTTACAGTTATCGGTGCTTGAAAGATCTGAAGCGAAAATCTGCACTTCTGTCTTTAATTCTTCTCTAAGCGTATTGAGTTTATCCTCGCTGCGCGAAACCAAAATCAAATCATAACCCATTTCGCTCAATTTTCTGGCAATATCTCTTCCGATACCTTCGCTTGCCCCTGTAACAAGTGCTTTCATACTGACCTCCATCATTGTCTTGAAACAAGTATATCATATAAAATAATAGAACAAATTCGAAATTCTATGAAATTTGCGTAATTATATGCACATATATATGCATACAATAAACAAAAGGCTCGCAAAGAGCCGATTGTTTGTATGCTTGAAAATTTGTATATATAATCAATATTTGCCGTATTTGCGTGTCGTCTCGAACATGGCTTCAACATTTTTCGGGTTTGCCTGGGTAAGGTCTATTGATACATCCATTATGAAACCGCCTCCGGGCGCGCAGGTATCCAAAAGCTTCTTGCATTCATCAGCGACCTCCTCTGGCTTGCCGAATACCATCAGCGTGGAAGAGAGGTTTCCGCATATACAGGCGGTTTTGCCGACTATCTGTTTGACGCGCTTCATATCAGCCTGCTCAAACATATAGATGACCTTGCCCGGAGGAATATCCGCAATGGTTTCCAGCCGTGTTTCGTATTTACTTTCGCAGAAAACATAGGGAACGAGGTCATTTTCGATCAAGGCAAGCATAAGGGCTTTAAGTCCTTTCCAATAAAAACGCTCGTAGGATTCCTGACTCATGAAGCCGTCAAATCCACCGTGCAAAGGTATGAACACATATTTAAGGCCCATAGCCTTTGAAACGGATATAGTTCGCTCGATAGCGATCATAGACATGGCTTCAAGTACTTCTTCCAGCTCCTCCGGCCTTTCAATGGTATCCAGAGTCGTCTGCACTAGGCCGCGGTAATTATCGCTGAACATATCATAAGGACATGTTTGCGCGTTTTGCGGCCCTACAACAAAGCCTTTGTCTATTATGATTTGGGAGATTTCCCCTAAACCGCTCTGCCACTTTTTCGTTTCGTTAGCGCAATCTTTCAGCGCGTCAAGGGCTTTAAGTACATCGGGGTCGGCGAAAACAGCAAAATCTCCAAATTGGTTAAACTCTATCGGATTACGTAAATAAAGCTTACTCAGACCTTTCAAATTATCATGTTTGCGCGGGAAAATCTTTGTAAGGAAGAAATGGGTTGGGTCTTTCGCAAATTCCAAAAACTCATCGTCGTGGACATATTCCCCATCCAAAATCTGATAACCGGATGTCAGAGGAAGCTTATGCTGAGGTCCAGGCCATTTGATATAGTTTGTGCCAAGCGCTTCCATTGGGGGTATTGGGTATACAACTGGAGACCATACCATATCCGGATCAAAATTATCCAAAAAATGATTCAATCCCGGAATAGCGTTTCTGATATCGATCATGATATCATAGTACGACATATTGTAAGCTGTGCCGTAATACATGCCCATCTTTGGCGCAATCGGAACCATATCTGCTTCTTTAAGCCCGATAGCGGTTTCCAAACGGGTCTTTCGGGTGTTATAAAGTTCGTTCATTATAAGACCTCCTGCATATTTTCAGTTTTTTGATTATTCAAAAATCATTACAGATATATATTTAATTCTATCACCAGTCATATAAAAAATAAACAAATAAGTAAAAGTTTGCATAGCTTGTTTTAATGAAATAAATTTCTGCGCGGATTATGCAGATGATGTGCTATAATGCTTATAGAAAAGTCATGTTGGAGGAAAACTGGATTGAAACTGATACTATTTAGCGGATTTTTAGGCGCAGGGAAGACGACTTTGATACTTTCTTTGGCAAAAATGCTTTCGGAGGGGAAAAAGGAAGGGAAACCTCGGCTGGTAATCATAGAAAACGAAATCGGTAAGGTTGGCATAGACAATAAACTTCTGAGCGCCGGCGGTTTTGAGGTTAAGGAGCTTTTAGCGGGCTGTATATGTTGCACCCTAAAGGTAGACCTGATGAACACATTGAGGTATATTTCTGAAGAGATAGATCCGGAATATGTAATATTTGAACCGACGGGTATGGCTGAACCGGGGAGTTTATTGCAGACTATAGTCTCCTACGATTATGATATCGCGGATATGAATATTATAACAGTTGTGGATGCCAGCAGGTTTTTCAAATATATAGACGTATCCCCTTATGTAGCTACGGGACAGTTGAAATCTGCCGGTAATGTCATCATCAATAAATGCGATCTTGTTGAGGAAGCGGTGTTGGATGATATCGTAGACTCAATTAGGGAATACAACACGGATGCACGGATATTCCAGCTCTCGGCGACGGGGCATATTGACCAGCAGCTTTGGCAACAAATACTGGGTAACGATATTGTAAGGGGATTATCCATACCGGAGCAGGGCGGAAATACCGCAGGCAACGCAACGGTGTATTCTTTTGAGGCCAAGGGAGGCGGCGACGCTGAGGTCAGGGGCAGCATTTTACAGGAGAAATATCTGGAAGTAATGAAGGAGTATATCTCTTTTCTAAACGAAAAGTCATCGTTGATAGGGCATGTTAAGCTATTCATAGAAAACGGGGATGAAGACATACTTTGGATGTCCTCGACCGGCGGTGACGCGGACTTTGCCGAATCCAGTGAATGGGAAGCGCAGAGCGTAGGCATATATAAACTCAGTATGACATCGATAGCCTTTGGAATAAAGCAGGAGGACATGGAAAAAGTGCTTAAGGACATTTTACAAAAAAATGGAATAGACATAGTAATGGAAAAAAGGAAAGCTGCCAAGATGGTATCCGGGACGAGACGGGTCCGTAAAGGTTAGACGCAGAATTATGACTGGCAGCACTCAATAAACATCGTATACCCGCCCCGCGTATGCCTGCATCTCAGAAGCAACATTTGCGGGGCTTATTATTTTTGCCTTGGTGCCAAATTGGAATACCCAGGATAAAAACACCGGGCTTACGGAAACATGCAGTTGGGCAACAAAACGGTCGTCACCATCCCTTGTAAGGAAAATATCCTTGCCAAACCTATCCAAAACAACGCCGACCAATGAGTTTTCAAACCTTATTTCAACATGCTGCTTCTCGCCGGAAAACATGCCGAATATCTGTTTGGAATACTCTGCCAAGTCAAATCTGTTTTTGTTTATGGGGCAATTGGCTTTTTCCGAAAGCATATGAAGATTGTCCATCTTATCTACGCGAAAGTGTGATATATCCTGATACCTGTCATGGTACGCAATTAAATAATAGTTCTCGTCATCCCACATCAAAGCCAGCGGACACACGGTATATTCCGCTTCATCGTACCTGTGTATTTTCTTTTTATCAACGTTATACTCAAAGTATTTGAAGCCTACTTTCCTATCATCCGCAATGGCCGCATGCAAGATATCTACGTTGTAATATATCTGTTCGTTCATGGTCTTGACCCGCCCCAGTATATGTACCTGTCTGCGAAGGTGGCCGGCCTCGTGTTTGCTTGCGTGCTTCTCCAGCTTTTTTATAAGCTCGTTGCTTTTCCTAAGTGTTATGAACTTTGAAGCCTGCACGGCATCAACAAGTAACTTAAGCTCCGGTAGGTCAAAATCCCTGGCTGCAAGGTAGTACCCTGCGCCTTTACCCCGCCGCGCGATTATATCGAAACCGAACTCTCTAAGCGCATCCATATCATCATATATCGTTTTTCTTTCGGCAATGATACCGCATTCCCAAAGTTGGGAAATGATATCCGCCATGGTGCACGGATGGGCGTCATCGCTGTTTTCCCACAGTATCTTTAGTAGATATAAAAGCTTTAGTTTTTGTTTTGGAGATTTCGCCATTCTCTTTCCTCCTTAGCGGGGACTGCTGACTTGCTCTGGGGTTTAAGGTCGATAGAAAAGCTTATTTCATCTATTTCCGGACGCACCTTCGCAATTATAAACCCGTCTACCTTTCCCTCTATGCTGGCTACTGAGATATCGCCAATACTGTCATATACCCTGCCGGCGCTCATTGTGTTCTTTGCCCTTGTGCCAGGGCTGTTGGCGATATACCCCGCGGTTCCTGCAAAGGGTATCTCCACGCGTATTGCTTCAGGGTCATAGGTATTGTTGGGTTCCTTTACCAGCAAAACGAATTCACACCTTGCCAAGGTGGCCGTTCCGAAGAAATAATCCGACCCCAAAATAGTAACAAAAAGATCATTTTTCATATGTAGTCGCCTCCTTATTACAAGCATACCATGCATGGTGTCCAATAAAACGGATTTCCAAAATTATTTTGAAAAATTTTTATAAAGTAAGACAATTTTATAATTGCAGAAAAGATGTTTGATAAATACCTATTGAACCAATATACTTTTATTAACAAAAAAGTTAGGAGCAGGAATCATGGAAAAGAATATCCTTTCAACGGTTGCAGACCTGATGGCGCTTTCGGCACGGACCGCTCCAAAGGGAAGTGGTCTTGATTACATTGTGCTCGCTAAAATCGAAGGTGCGGATATTGAAAGGCTTGCGGGTGCAATGGATGACTTAGCGGCGTCGCCTCAAGGCAAGCCATTCATAAAAAGCGATGCAGGTACAATTAGAAAGTCAGGAGTAGTTTTTTTAGCAGGCCTCAAGGATGCCAAACCGTCAAGCTTAAATTGCGGCGGCTGCGGATTTGTTAAATGCATCGAATGCAAAAAACACGACGGTCCGGAGTTTAACGGCCCGGTATGCGCGTTACGATTGGTTGAGCTTGGTATAGCACTTGGATCGGCGGCAAAGACAGCGATGGATCTGAATGCGG
>JAVBOF010000066.1:0-3420 GCA_031550915.1 Eubacteriales bacterium
TCATTATTTCTCCATGTGTTTAGTATTACATCATAAATTATAAGCGAAAGTATTTTTCTTTACTATTAAATAGATGTAATTTTTGTACGAACTATATCCTGCCGTTAATATATGCTAATGGAAAAAACAGCCTTTTTACCCTTTTTTGTATAGGCAGTTACCTTTGTTTTGCCCTTTTTAACAGCACTTACCTTACCCATTGCATCAACCGTAGCTATTTTCTTATATTCGGATTTCCAATATACAATACTGTCAGTAGAATCGTTTGGATTTGGCTTAACCTTAAGGTATACTGAATTACCGTTTTTGATGAAAATGGTTTTTTGGACCGATTTAATCAGCGATTTTAACGGTTTCGGTTTCCTGACTACATACAATTTACATATGTCTTTTCTATTGCCTTCTTTGGTTACTATGGTCAAAACGCATTTACCGGACCTTTTAGCCTTTAATACACCACGGGAGTCAAAAAAAGCAATAGATTCGTTTGAGGATTTCCAAGAGACACCTTTAAGCGTCGCATTATACGGATATATCACTTTTGGAATAATATTCTTACTGCCAATAGAGACATATAATATATCAGGGATAGCTATAGATGACGGATAGATCACTACCTGAAAGCTCTTTCTGTAATAAATGATACCGTTCAGATATGCGCTTAGTACCACCCTTCCAGGTTTCAAAGCACTTACTGTTCTATCTCGTATACTTATGATGCTTTTATCAGAGCTTTTTAATTTACATCCGGCAGGCAAACTGCTTAAATCAGGTTTGGAAACCGCACCGGATTTTATGAATAGAGTGTCTGGATCATGCGTTTTTGAACCTGGAAATCTGACAACAAGTGATTCGACTCTTATGCTGATACTTGACTCAATGGTTCCATTTGCCGTATATGCCGTAATGACGGCAACACCGGGGGAAAGAGCATGGAAATTGCCTTTGTAAATGCTGATCACCGAATCATCACTACTCTTCCAAAGCAAAGAAGAAAGATCAGAAAACTGCGGCAGAACTGAACATTCTATAACGCCTTTGTAGTTTGGATAAACTACGGTTTCCGGAGTATATAATGTCAATGCTGTGATCTTTTCGCCGGAAGAGGGCAGTACACTGATGGTACATGTATCACTGAAGCCTCCATCGACTGTCTTAGCGGTTATTATGGCAATACCGGGGGAAACGCCTTTGATATTTCCGTTTTCATCTACGGAAGCTACCGCTGATTTGCTGCTGGAAAACAAAAGTGACCGATTATCAGCATTTTCCGGAAAGACACTGGGTGTAATCCTTATAATTTCATCGACTTCAATGCCCAATTCTTTTTGTGAGCATGCTATGCCAATTACCGGTTGTATAACTTTTATATTGATGCGGGATTCGTTTCCGCTTTCATCCCTTGATTTTGCGATTATCTTTGTATTCCCACTTGCTTTAGAAGTTACGATACCGTCGGCATTGATAGTAACGATAGATGAATCGTCGGTATCCCATCTGATCTCTTTTATATCAGCATCTACGGGCATACATACCGCAGAAAGAGACTTTTGTTCTCCGACATTTAAGCGAAGGTCATTACTGCCGATGTTGATACTGTTGGTTTTACGAACTTCAACGGCTCCGATATCCATAAAGCTTCCGGCTTTGCGGGGCATACCCCTAGCATCGGATACGGGTATGCTGGCTTTAGGGTTTGATACGGCATCTAAAGCCGGACTGTCCGCAGACAACATGATGGTTTTTTGTTTCCCTCCGTTATTAGAGCATTTTCCCACTATTTTGCCTTCGTACGATTTGGTCTGCATGATAGCCGATAGCCCACCTCCCAAGGAGGAAGGTATTCCGATGATGCAGTAATTATTTCTGCCGGATGGCATTTCCGGTTGTATATTACCTACAGAAGTTTTAATGTCGTTGGGTACATTGCCGGAATAATTGCCGGCTACTATGCTTGCACGCTTTGTCACCATGTCAGAAAAAATGCCTCCTCCAGCATTGGCGGCGTTTCCGGATATTGTTGAAAAAGTAATCGACAAATTGTTGGCGTAAATTCCGCCACCTTTATCTGCCGCGGTGTTTTCCGCAAAAGTGCAGTTTTCAATGCTGGCGTTATCGGAAAATACGCCTCCGCCTGAGTTGTTAGCAATATTTGATTCAAACGTGCAGGATTTTGCCGATAGTTTTTTTGCAAAGACGCATCCGCTACCATTTGAACGATTGGCTAGAAAACTACTATATGTCATTTTCAAAGTTGCATCTGCAGACATAATATTTATCGCAGCCCCATTACCATATTCCCCGCTCATATTGTTCGTCAAGCCTGTAAATACGCAATTCTGTATAGACAATTTGCCTCTAAAATCATTCCCAGACGTATCGCCGCATAATAATCCGCCGTTCTCTGATGAAGCGTTTATTTGTCCGGCAATCTTAAAGGTCAGATTATTAAGAGAAACATTAAAGTCGGGCGCCATGTCGTTGCCAATGATAAAATGCCTGCTCCCGCTTGCACTCTTTATAGTACAACTGGAATTATCGCGGCCTTCGATAGTAACACTACAGGTTAGAATCAATGGAGAATTGAGCTGAAGTTCTCCATTCCCATCCGCCGGAGCGAAATATATTACGCCCGGTTCGCCCGAAATCTTTATCTGTTCGATTGCCCATCTGAGCGTGTTGACTTCGCTTGAATCACCATCTACATTTCTTGTTACATTAAATACATTTCCCAGCTCTAGTGCGCCTATGCCAGATAAACCCGTTCCAATACGACGATTATTGCGTTGGTCACTCGAAAAGGTGCCCGTAGGCAAACTGAACTCGCTTTCCCAAGTACTTATTAAGGCTGCGGGCAATATAGATACAGCTGGCCCTGCAGTATTTGGGAGGATAGCTTCATATCCGGGACGGTAATCAGCAGACGAATCACTAACATCATAGTCGCTAAAAATCTGCTGTAAGGAACAATTTGTATCCGTGCCGATCACATTATAATTAGGCGCTGAAGGAATTAAATCAAGCGGGTAATTTGTCCCTCCGCTAATTGACTGAACATTACTTTCACTATTATTGGAAATCCTTGTATTTCCAGATACTATGCTTCCACGTATTGAGCAAACCGTTTCCGCTGTCAAACCTGCGCCGTTTGAATATGAAGTATTACCGGTGATTGTACAGAATAAGGCTGTTAAACTATTTGCCTTCGCACCTCCGGCATCGTTTTCTTTTGCATTATTGCCGTAAAATGTACAGTTGATCAAAATTAAATCGTTTTGTGCAATAGCGCCTCCGCCGGATATTTCGGCGCTGTTTTTCCCAAAGTATGATCTATTTACCATTCCAGATGAAGAATAAAAGGATCCCGCGCCCCATTTTGCAATATTATTATAGGAGCTACAATAGTTCACTTCTGCGATT
>JAVBOF010000038.1:0-15271 GCA_031550915.1 Eubacteriales bacterium
CACCAGACCTCATCCTTACCAAGGAAGTGCTCTACCTCCTGAGCTACAACAGCATATGTAATTTTGCGGTTTTGGGCCGTTGACCCCAACTTTGACCCCCGCGGGAATGAACCCGGATGAAACAGGATAAACCTCCCTGAAATCATCAACCGTGCAAACCTTGTAATCTAGGGCTTTTTTTGTACTGGGTGAACTCCTTTATCACCCTTTGTCATCTGCTGACCGCCTTACCAAGGAAGTGCTCTACCTCCTGAGCTACAACAGCGATTATATTGAAATACTTTTGAATGATACTGTAAAAATCTCTATGTGTCAATAGTTTTAGCCGATGAACGTTGTTTTGAACATAGGGTTACGGGCGGGATCGTTTCCAGCGAAGGAATGGTTTCGGCATCTATTTTAAAACGCTTGTCATAACATTCGCTTTTGGTGATGATATCGCTTTCAATACTCCTCCACGAATAGTTGCATGTAGTACAAATATAAACCTCCCAAGCACCGTTGATTGGTGATACGGACATAAGCTCGACCGTTTCTTTTTCACATCGCGGGCAGATCATTTACTTCCCTCCATCTTTTTTAATTCTTCCTTTATATAATATAGCCATTCATCCGCTTTTTCCGGCCTGTCCAAAAGCTCCGTTTCCCTGCCGATATCCGGCGGGACAGGCGTTGTAGCATCAATTATCATCTTTGTATGCATACCTGCCGGCTCGCTGGAAGGATCAAGAGGCATACCGGGACAGTTTGGTATCAATGTTACGTCTTTATCCGGACGAACCCTCGTCGTCATCGCCCACATCACTTGTGGCAGATTAAACGGATCCACGAATTCATCCACAACAATGATAATCTTTGAATATGGCATACCATGTGGAGTTGAAAGCAGGCGCATGGCCACGGATTTACCATAGCCGCCAAAACGGATACCTGTCGATATTATTACGCCGATGCCATGCGTATACATTGCGTTTACCGCACGTACTTCCGGGAAATCCTTTTTTAGCTGTTTGTAGAGAGGGACGCTTGTATTTAACGCCATCAAATAATCTATTTCTGTCCACGGTATCCCGAGGTACAGGTTCTCGAATATCGGGTCTTTCCGGTGGGTTATCCTCTCTATAATGACTTCGGCTTGCAGGCGCGCACCGGAATAGCTTCCGGGGAATTCACCGAAGGGTCCTTCTATAGAGCGGACTCCGGGCAGAATATATCCCTCGAGCACCATCTCGCTTCTGGCGGGGACGTCGAGTCCGCCGATGCCGGATTTTGTCAATTCTACCGGCTCCCCCTTGAGAGCGCTTGCAAAATCGTATTCACTTTGGGAGTACTCAATTGGCGTAGAACTCATAAAATTAAGCATTGGATCATTACCAAGGCATATAGCAACAGGCAGTTTATTTCCCTGCCTTTCTGCATTTTTCAGATGCACGGCGATATCGTGAAAGGGCAGAGCCTGTATTCCGAGCTTGTCTTTGCCCTTTACCTGAAGCCTGTAAGTACCAATATTTTGCTTACCGAAATTCTCCGGGTCGTCCGGATCCCTGCTGACGATATGTGCCTTTGATATATAGAAACCTCCGTCGTGTTGGTTGATACGAAACAACGGCAATAGATCAAAGAGATTGATATCACTGTCTATAATAACTTCCTTTACAGGTGCGTCGGCCTCTTTGACCCATACGGGTTTATGAGGCGGATTGTCCCAGCGCTTAACCAATTCGTGAAACTGATCCTTAATTGAGGTGTCCTTTGGCATACCAAGCATCAGCGCATGGTTTTTCCATGAACCATGGACGTTCAAAGCCAATGGGGTTCTATATCCAAAGATATTCTCGACAAGTACGGCGGGGCCCTCTTCGGTATCAGGCGCTGCCCGGCCGATAGCGCTAAGATCAGGCTCCGGATATACCTGTTTTTTTATCCGCAATAGCTGATTTTCCGATTCTAAAACACCCAAAAACTCACGAAAATCTCTGTACACAACAACACGTCCTCAAAGTAATATTGAAAAATCGGGGTAAACATTACCAATTAATAAGATATTCCCATTATGAATAGCTGTCAATAGCCGGAACGGATAAGATTCATTGGCATAACAGGATAGATGCGCATAATATCTAATGGTGAAAAAAATGATAAAACCTTTAATAGGAATAACTTGCGCGTATGATGAAAACCTCGAAAGGGCTTTTTTGGCAAAAGCATATATAGATGCAATTGAAAATGCAGGTGGATTGCCGGTGCTTTTGGCGGGCAGTCAGATGCCAGAAAGATTTATCGGGCAGATCGACGGCTTCCTGTTGAGCGGTGGCGGCGATATCGCCCCTCATTATTTTGGCCAGGAACGGCATCCAAAAGCAGAGAATATACAGCCGGAGCGTGATGCATTTGAGCTTTCTCTTCTTGAGACCGTTCGGCGGCTAAAAAAGCCTGTCCTTGGAATATGCAGGGGTATGCAGCTACTTGCGGTAGCGTACGGAGGGGATCTATACCAGGATATCGGGGAATTCGCTCCAGCGCACATACTGGATAAAGATGAGCGGCATTGTATCAGGCTAATAGACGGATCTATACTCTCCAGATTATTTGCATGCGCATATTTGCCGGTAAACTCATCGCACCATCAATGTGTTAGGAGGCTTGGAAACGGGCAAAACGCGAGTGCCTATTCTTTAGAAGGTTTTGTCGAGGCGTTTGAAAGCGATGATGGCACTGTTTTTGGGGTACAATGGCATCCCGAAAGGATGCAGGGAAAACAAGCAGCGATTTTCGAATACTTTATATCAAAATGCAGAATGGATTGATTCAGCAGAGGCCCTGTAAAGCAAGCATTTCAATCAGGTTTTGCGTGGATACCTCGGCCATCCTTGCAACTGCTTCAAATGTGTTTGCACCGGTATGCGGCGTAAGTATGAAATTCTCCAAGCCAAGCAGCTTTTCGCCTTTTTCCGGCGGCTCATTGGAAAAAACATCAGCCGCCGCACCACCGAGTTTTCCACTCTTCAATGCAGCATACAAATCGCCTTCGTTTATTAAACCACCGCGTGATGTATTTATCAGCAGCGCTCTGTCTTTCATCTTGTAAATAGTGTCAGCGTTTATTAGGTCGCGAGTCGCTACTGAAAGTGGCATATGCAAAGAAACAACATCAGATAACGGCAAAATATCGTCTAAAGAGTCCATTCTTTCAAAACCGTTTCTTAACAGGAAATCTTCGCCGTCTAAAAACGGGTCATAGATCAATACGTCCATCATAAGGGCTTTTGCACGCAGAGCGAGCTCTTTGCCAATGTTTCCGCAGCCAAGAATACCAAGCTTTTTGCCCGAAAGCTCTATACCGGCTTTTCGCGGCCACCCGCCTTTTTTTGCCTCTTTTACCAGCGGCACAATATTTCTTGCCAGTGAAAACATGAGCGCCAAAGCTAATTCCGCAACGGATACTACATTCGTGTTCGCCGCCGTGCGTATGGCTATCCCTTGCTTTTCCGCAGCGGTCAAATTGATGTTATCCACGCCGACCCCATATTTGGATATGGCTTTCAGATTTTTTGCGCAATGCAATACTTTGTCTGTAAGCGGATCCAGCCCGACGATGATCCCGATAACGTCACCGGAGAGCAATTCGCACATTTCCTCTTCGGTATAAGTCGTGCCCAGACGGTTTAGAATCGGTTCCAGGCCTCTGCTGACAAAAAGAGGCAATAGTTTATCCGCGTAATGCATATAGGATCGAGGCGTTATCAGTACTTTGCTCAAAATAACCTCCAAAGCCTTATGTTTGTTTAATGATATCAATATATCCGGTGCCGTACAAGTATTATGGAGTAAAAAACATTGCCGCTTGGTGTAATACTTATCGCCAAGATTATGCATACTATTTCCGAGGTGATTTTGATGGCTAAAGGTCAAAATAAAAATGAAAGACCCAAGAATCCGGCGAACGAGACCCAGAAAAAAAATCCGATGGGAAACAGACAGAATAACACTAACCCACAATAATGGTTTTGCCGGGGAAACAAAGGACAGATGCTGTCCTTTGTTTTTTTGCAGGTAAATAAATATCAAAATTGTCGTTGTACTTTTGCACAAAACTATTGAGAAATCTGGTTCGATTGTTTATAATTAAGCTATTATCGGTAATTTCCGATATGCCGGAAAATATTGCTGAAAATAGGATTAAGGTGATAAGAATATGCAGATATCATACAACATCATTTCGGATTACCTAAACAAGAATGGAGTCACAACAAGGGCTTTGGGAAATGAAGAAAGGCGATACAGCGATGTTCGCATGTATTTTCCAGAATGCAAGTTTGATAAATCCATTTTGTACTTTTGCACTGCGGAGAACATACCCGCCCAATGGATGAACGCTGGCCTTGGATTCATTGTACCGGAGTGTAGTATAGACGGCGAAAGCATTTCCGAAAGCAGCATATTGATATGTGATTGTGAAGAAAAACAGCTATTTGAGCTTGTGCAGGAATGCTTTTACACATATGAACAATGGCATTTGAAGCTTTGTAACTGCGTGATGAAAAACGGTACATTGGATGAGCTCTTATATATATGTAACCCAATAATCAACAATCCTATGATGATAGATGATGTCAGCTTCCGCACTTTGGCATTTTCGATCGAATACGAGGCTAACAGGTTTCAAGATTCCGAATGGGCATATATTGTCACAAAGGGATATCATTCGCCGGAATACGTTGAGACGCTTGTTAAAAGCGAGATATTTACAAATACCATCGTTGCCGCCGGTGCGCCGTTCAAGCACAAGTTTGATTTTCTTGCGCATCCCAGCATCTATTGCTATATTCGAAACGAAGAAAAGATAGTGGCCTTTTTGACCGTTGTTGAGCTTTCTACGCCATTCACAAAGGGTTCCATCGAAACCGTAGAAATGCTTGCGGAGATTCTTATGATGATGTTCGGGTCCGAACAAAACTATCTTTTGAGCCGTAAATCCTTTGATGACGGCATAATCCGCGATATGCTCCACGGGGTGCGCAATGAACGTGAAATATGCACGATTGCACTTGCGGAAGCCGGACTGCAGAACAGCGAGAAATATTTTATTGCGAAGCTGACATCGCTGCATACTCACACGGGAAACTATCATATGATGATGCGGACAATGGATATGCTGCAGGGCATGTTGAAAAAATGTAAACTGATATTGGATGATAACAGTATTTATGTAATAGTGAATGAAAACCAGAGCAAGCTTTCACGCACCGATATACTTGGCATATCGGAGGAATACATAAGGTATAACCAGTTCCTGATTGGGTTCAGCCTGTCCTTCTATGATCTATACGAGATGGGCGTATATGCCAAACAAGCGGGCAAAGCCATTGAATTTGGTTTTATGACAGATAAAGCCAGGCATGTTTTTTATTATGAAGAGACTATGCAATATGATCTGCTGCACAGCTATGGCGAGGTGCATGATCTTGCAGCACTTTCTCATCCGGCCGTAGCCGTACTTGCGGATGTGGATGCGCAGAAGGGCACGGAGCTTTTAACCACGCTTAGACTGTTGTTAAACAACCAATGCGACTCGATAAAGACGGCAAACGAACTGTTTTTACATAAAAACTCGATGTACTATCGCATAAAACAGATCACTACGCTTACAAATATTTCCTTACAGGAAGAGAGTGAGAGAGAGCATCTGAAGCTGACCTTTAAAATACGGGATTTGCTGGAACACAGGGAATCTTTGAAATAAAAACGCAAATATGCGGCTATCAAAGTATATAGAAATAGTGATACCAGCATGTTGTGCATAAGCACAGTATGCCGGTGTTTTTTTCTCGCTGTTGGCTATTGATGCCTTGCACCTCGTTTGGTACGCTATTAATACTCTCCGGAGTATACATGCGACCCGTCAAAAACAGGCAAATCAACGAAAACCAACTAAAAAAGATGAAACAATTTATGAGGTGCGAATATGCAGGAATCAATGAACAAATATTTCAAAGTAGGCATTATTCAAGGCATGCTATACCCGACACCCGACTTCCGTGTTGAAGATACCCTTCGTGGGCTTCTTATGGACGAGTTTTGGGATGCTGTCGAGCTGCCCCCTATGGGAGACGCAATGACAAGAAAACGTATACGCAGGATGCTGGATATATCCAGTGTGACTTCATCCTACGTTGGACCGCCACGCCTTTTTGGCGCGGGACTAAATTTGAACTCTTTGGATAAAGACGAGCGCGCAAAAGCTGTTGCAACGCTCAAAACGGGCATAGATGAAGCCTACGATTATGGCTGCATAGATATGTCGATAGTTTCGGGCAAATTTGAGAAAGATAAGAAGGACGATTACCTGAAAGCACTTGAGGATTCCGTTAGCGAGTTGTGCCAATATGCTAAGGACAATGGTTCGTTAAAGATCGCTTTAGAAATCTTTGATTACGATGTGGATAAATGTGTCATCATCGGACCAGCCCCTGACGCGGCATCTTTTGCTGCAAAAATACGCGGAAGTTATGATAACTTCGGACTGCTGTTGGATCATTGCCATCTGCCGCTGACGCATGAAACCCCCGAATTTGCAATAAACGCTGTAAAGGATCATTTGATCCACGCGCATATAGGCAACAATGTAAAGGCTGAAGCACCGAAGGATTCCGCCAGCTATGGTGATCAACACCCAAGGTTTGGATTCCCGAACGGCGCGAACACAGAGACGGAGCTTGCTGATTTCTTGCGAAACCTGCTAAAAGTCGGTTTCCTGAATGCAGAGAACCCGCCGATAGTTTCGTTTGAAGTTAAGCCGCAAGGTGCCGGCACAATGGCGGGCTATGAGGATCCCGAACTGGTTTCGGCGAATGTTAAGCGCGTATTGAAGCGTGCATGGGCACTGGTATAGGCTTATGGCTATGAAAGTAAGTACCACGATTGCACCCGAAGCGCCGCTTACAGCGGCAACCATGTTGCGCGGGCCGGTAGAAGACGGAATAAAGAGGTCTGCGGAAATGGGTTTTGACGGAGTGGAGCTGCAGTTTAACCTATGCAGTATACAACCGGATTTCAATAAAATCGCGGACCTTTGCGCAAAACTAAATATGGAGGTCTGCGCCTACGCAACAGGGTCATTATATGTGAAAAACGGCCTTTCGCTGATAGATGATGATAAAACTATTGTACAAAGGGCCATAGAAATGCTTCAAAAGTACATCGACGCGGCGGCGATCACAGGCGGAAAGCTTATAATTGGCTGTGTGCGCGGAAATCTGGATGACAGGCACAGTAAAGACGAATATGAACAAAGGCTTGCAAAATCGCTTGAAACGGTTATTGAGGCTGCGGACAAAAAGAATATAAAGGTCGTTTTAGAGGCGATCAACCGGTATGAGAACAATTATCTGGCTACCGCGGCACAGGTCGTTGAATTTATAGAAAAGTACAACCTCAAAGGTATGCAGATATTGATGGATTCGTTCCATATGAATATGGAGGAGACGGATATGCTCGGAGCGATCAAGAAAGCGGCGCCGTATCTTGGACACTTCCATTCATCCGACAATATCCGCTATGTACCCGGGATGGGAACGCTGCCGTTCCCGATCATTGTCCGTGAACTGAGCAAGAATGGATATGACGGATACCTAAGCCTTGAATGCACGGTATCGTCAAATGAAAATGCTGAAGCCAAGATTGGCCTGAACAATTTAAGAAAGATTTTAAGTTCAATATAGAACGCGAAAAAAGAAAGGAGTCCATTAATGTACACAAAATATTTAACAACAGAATATCCCTTTATCCATTTCGAAGATACCGAGGTAGGCAGGCTCAAAAAGAAAATTTGGGATGCATCCGAGGAAGAGATCGAAAAATTGCTGACCGAGAAATTTGAAATTCCGAGTGAACCGGAAATAGGTAAAGCAGGGTGCTATATACAAACAACACCCAGAAAAACAGTTATTGAAAAACGCAGGAAGAACGACGTAGTTTTAGTACCGCTGGGCTGCACAGAAAACCACGGCATCCACAGCAACTCCGGTCTGGACACATTCATGTGCACAGGCATTTGCGAAGCCGTACGCCGTGCGACTGCAAAAGCAGGCCACGAAGTCGCGCTTGCGCTTCCGCCGCTTAATTACGGCGGCCATCCGTACCATCACCTTGGCATGCCCGGAACCGTCATGGTATCCGAAAAAGTCGTTGTAGAAACGCTCATCTGGGTCATGGCTGGCCTTTGGGATGACGGATTCCGTAAGATTATCCTCGTAAACAACCACGGCGACGACTGGATGCTGGAATCGGCAGTTCAGGAATTCTTTAAACGTTATCAGCTGCCGGCTTTTGCTGCAACGGTATCCTGGCATAGAGCCGTCCGTGAATTCTTCTATCCGCTTGGCGACGAGCGTCCGGACTTCGTAAGCACACCGTTTATACATGCTGATGAATCCGAAACCTCAGTTGCATTGCTTATGTTCAAAGACATGATGGATATGAGCTGTGTAGTTGACGCACAGGGCTCAAGCCTTGGCATGCTGGACGGAGGTTTCTATGATGTTTCGGTAGACAGCTTCAAACGTCCGGGCAAATGGCAGGAAGCGGAAGGCCACCGCGTGATCGAACGCTTTGGCACACCGGAAGGCGTAGTCGGATATCCTTCCCGCGGAGAACCGAGACGCGTAAAACGCGCGATTGCCGCCATCTGCGAATATCTTACCTATATGGTTGAGGACATCATTACAAACTTCCCTGCGGGCACCGTTCCGGATCCGACAAAGTTTACGCTTCGTCCGAAATCCGATTACGAAGCATGCCTGAAAGAGCCTTTGAGCGAAGGCTGGAAGAGCATACACGAGCTGCATAAGATCGGCCTGTTTATCGACTAATTAAGATCGTATTGCAGGATCAATAAAAATAATAAAGGAGTATTAACATGAGTGATTCAATGAGAGCTGCTGTCATGACCGCTCCGGATCAATTAAGCATACAAACAGTTGAAAAACCAAAGCTGGAAAAAGGCGAAGTTTTACTTAAGGTTCATGCAGTTTCGATCTGTGGTTCAGACCCTAAAGTATTCAACGGGAGCTATCTTCCAATGTGGCCGGGCTATCTCCCGTTCATAGCCGGACATGAGTGCGCCGGTGAAATCGTTGAGATTGGCGAAGGAGTTACAGACTTCCAGATCGGCGACAGAGTCGCGTGTGAAGCGCATTGCGGTTGCGGCCAGTGTATAAACTGCGAAGCAGGCGATTATAACCTCTGCCTCAATTACAATAAGCCCGGTACAGGCCATCATCACTATGGCTTTACAACACAGGGCGGATATGCGGAATATGCCGCATACAATACAAAATCCATCTGCAAGCTTCCCGACAACGTTTCCTATGAGGAAGCATCCCTCTGCGATACCTGCGGAACCGCGTACCATGCAGTGCGCCTTGCAGGTATTGTAAAAGACGGTTGGACGCTTGTTATCGGGCCGGGACCGATGGGCAATTTTGCGATGCAGATCGCTAAAGCGCTTGGTTCCAAGACGATAATGGTTGGCCGTGGACTGCGTCTGGAGATAGCCAAAAAGATGGGCGCCGATGTTACGATCAACTATGAAGAATGCGACGATATAGTTGCGAAGGTCAAGGAGATAACCGATGGCCTTGGAGCACACCGCGCGTTTGAATGTGCAGGCACAGACGCAGCTTTGAAGCAGTGCATCTATTCCCTGCGCAAGAATGGCCATGCAGCCTTCGTAGCAATGCCGGCCGTTGACGAGCATATGATACCGACAAAGACACTCGTTATGAACCAGATAACTTTGCATGGTTCACGTGCTAACCCGCACGCGTCTTTCGACGTATTGAAGATGATGTCTGAAGGAAAGATAGACGCCAAGGGAATGGTCACCCATAAATTCCCGCTGGACGATATCGTTAAAGCCGTTGATATCTTCTATCACCGCAAAGATGGCGCAATGAAAGTTATTGTTGAGCCGAATAAATAATAATTAAAAAACCAAAAATATTTGGGGCCGCTTTGTTTTACAGAGTGGCTCCACTTATAAAGGGATGAGTGAAATATGATTTATCCACATTCTAAATGGACACACGAAGGCTCGGACGTTGTTATGATAAGGCGTGAAAAGGATAAGGCATTGCTTGCCTCCGGCTCCGGGCGCTTGTATGATGCGCTTGAAGGAGAAAGATCGGCGGAAGGTAAGATATGCCCGCTTAACGCCCATAATGCCGAAGTCGTTCGTAAGACGTTTCCCGAGGCTGCCCCCGTTTCGCATAGGAGCCATAAAAGGACATTCGGCTTAGGAGACAGGCTTGATTGTGCTGGCCCCGGGTTCATAAGGCTGTTTGACGGCAAGGGTGCTTTTCCCGTACTTGCGCAGCAATCAATGCGTGAATTGAACCTGACGGGCAGGACGTATGGCGATGTTCTCGACGGGGCGACATGGGCTGTTATCCAGGAAGGCTGGAAAAAGGGTTATGGTGCCGACGGAGACCATTTGAAAACCCCGGAAGAAATAAAAATGGCGCTTTCTTTTGGATATACCATGATAACTCTGGATTGCTCCGACCATATCGACAAGAAAATTGCGGAGTTGAGCGATTCTGAGATCGAGTTGGCGTATGCGGATTTGCCGGACGAGGATAAGGCAAGGTGGGAAACGCTTTATATGGATAAAGATTTCAACGTCTCCGGCATGAACATGCATATAACGGGCAAAGAGCTGAAAAGGGATGTTATGGTCTATTATAAAGCCATAGATTTCATCGAATACATCAGCAACGAGATAATTGGCAAAACGGGGGACATTGACCTCGAGGTGTCGGTAGACGAAACCGCGACATCTACTTCAATAACGGCTCATTTTATAATCGCTTCGGAATTAAAGCGTCGGCATATTCCTTTTGTTAGCCTGGCGCCGCGCTTCTGCGGGCATTTTGAAAAGGGTATTGATTATGTCGGGGATGTTGTTGAGTTTGAAAAGGAATACAAACAGCATGAAGCCATCGCAAATGCAATGGGCTATAAACTAAGCATCCATTCCGGAAGCGATAAATTCAAGGTATTTCCCATAATCGGAAAATACTCCGATAAATTCCATATAAAAACGTCTGGCACAAACTGGTTGGAAGCGGTCAGGCTCATCGCCATGAAAGCTCCGGCGCTATACAGGGCAATGCATAAAATCGCAATAGATTCAAATGCCGACGCAAAGCGTTTTTATGTTATTTCTGGAACCATAGATAATATTCCGCCATTGGACGAGCTGAGAGATATCGATCTACCGTTACTTTTGGATAAGGTCGATTCCCGGCAAGCTTTGCATATAGCGTATGGCTATATTTTGCAGGCGGAGGATACAAACGGCAAATACTATATGAAAGAAGCTGTTTTAGGCGCGTTGTTTGATTTTGAAGAGGATTACTGGAAAAACATACAGATACATATCGGCAAGCACCTCAATCTGCTAGGCGTCAAATAATACGGAAAAAAAGCCTTGTGTATCGCTTCAATTAAAAGGGATGCACAAGGCTTTTTTTGTTTTCTTATTAACTATGCTCTGATATAATAAATAAATTAGATTTAATTTTCTGGAGAAAACGATGGATGTAAGAGTAACGCTGGCGGAGGCGCTTGAAAAAACCTGTACGCTTGACAAAGGCGAATTGATGGAATCCCTGGAGATACCTCCGGACACCGGCATGGGTGACTATGCCTTGCCGTGTTTCAAGCTTTCGAAGGCATTGAGAAAATCCCCGCAGGATATAGCAAAAATGCTGATGGAGACGATTGAAAAACCCGATATAATCGAAAGCATTCAGGTGCAGGGGGGATATTTAAACTTTTTTTTGGACCGTTCAAAATTTGCGTTTGAAACGATGAAATCGATCCTTGGGGCGGATTCCGGATACGGCAGGCAGGATATTGGCAAGGGTAGGAATATCTGCATAGATTATTCATCGATCAATATAGCAAAACCTTTTCATATAGGTCACTTGAGTACCACGGTAATAGGCAATTCGTTATACAGGATATATGAATTTCTTGGGTTCAACTGTATAGGGATCAACCATCTTGGTGATTGGGGAACTCAATTCGGCAAACTTATCGTGGCGTTTAAAAAATGGAGCAACAAAGAAGCAATCGAAAAAGACAGTATAAACGTTATGCTGCAGCTATATATCAAATTCCATGACGAAGCGGAAAAGGATGAATCGCTTGATGCACAGGCAAGGGTATGGTTCAAAAAAATTGAAGACGGCGATGAAGAAGCCTTAGAACTGTTTAAATTTTTTAAAGAGTTGACATTAAGGGAAGTCCGTAAGGTATATAAGCTTTTGGGAATAGAATTTGACAGCTATGACGGGGAAAGCTTTTACAATGATAAGATGCAGCCGGTAATAGATGAATTGCGGCAAAAGAATCTACTGACGGAGAGCGACGGGGCATATGTCGTAGATCTTGAAGCATATAAGATGCCTCCTTGCCTGATATTGAAGGCGGATGGCGCGACGCTTTATGCAACACGGGATATTACTGCGGCGAAATACCGCAAGGAAACCTACGATTTCCATAAGGCGTTGTATGTCGTGGCATATCAGCAAAACCTGCATTTTGCGCAATGTTTCAAGGTGATCGAACTGATGGGGTATCCATGGGCAAAGGATCTTGAACATGTTGCCTTTGGAATGGTCTCCATGGAAGAAGGAACGCTCTCCACAAGAAAAGGTAAGGTCGTGTTCCTGGAAGACGTGTTGAATAAAGCCATTGAAAAAACTACGGAGATAATAAAAGAAAAAAGCCCAGACCTTGATGATAAGGAAGGCGTGGCGAAAATGGTAGGTGTGGGCGCGGTCGTCTTTAGTACGCTATTGAACAACCGTATAAAAGACATCGTTTTTTCCTATGACAGGATATTGAACTTTGAGGGTGAGACGGGCCCCTATGTGCAGTATACCCATTCGCGTTGCTGTAGTCTGCTGAAAAAAGCCGGGATCGAGGATTTTGATTCTGACGGCTGCGAAGTCTTGAATAATGATGAAGAGTTTGCGTTGTTGAAGTTGATGGCGGCTTTTCCTGATTGCGTCGAGGATGCCTGCATGAAAAACGAGCCCTCCCTCATCACGCGCATGGCTGTTAATATAGCGCAGGCATATAACAAGTTTTACTTCGAGCATAGAATATTAGATGAGGCTGAAAATATATGTAAAGCGCGCCTTGCTCTGAGCTTTGCGGTACGCAATATCATAAAGGATGCCCTTTATTTAATTGGACTTGAAGCGCCAGAAAGAATGTAGCTTACAGTTAGTTCCACAATAAATGAGGAGTAGTACATATGAAGCCGACAAAACTACCCAAAAGCAGAAATATCATCCAGTCGCCTGATGGAAGCATTATCGTACTTATAGGCAGACAGATCCGCCTGTTTGATGCCGGTACTTTTGAGGAGAAAGCAAGGATAACGGGTATGTGCGACGCCGTACATGCAGATATATCTGCGGATAATAAATATATCGTGGCCAAAAGTGCGTCCGGACTGATCAACATAATTGAGATCTCGGATAATGAGATCACTGACTCTGCGAGGGTATATGAGAGCAAGGGAAGCGACATCTTTTTCTGTAAGGGAAGCGATATCATTTTTTCCGGCGCTGATACAGGATATTTGTATAGCCACGATTTTGGTTCGGGTGAAACCAAGGATATATTCAAAGCTACAGTGATCGACAGGATATCGAGGGGAATGGACGACTCCAGCTTTCATGTGCATCTGGAAAAGGATATAAGCACAGGCGTCATCATGGAGTACGTGTATCCGTTTGACGAGGGAAGGGTACTGTTCGATGCATCAAAGAACCGCGGTGTTGCGATGAAATTTCTAGAGTATAATGCTAACAGGGACAATTTTGCTTATTATGAAGATAACCAGCTCTTTATAATGGATAAGAGCTTCAAAAAGAACAACAAATTAAAGCTTCCATACAATATCGAGGGCCTGAGCATAAGCGAAAAGGGTAATTATCTTTGCGTGATTATGAACGGCCTCGCGCACGTATATAAATATGAAGATCTGCGCCTATGCCTTGTAGCGGAGAGTGCGCCGAAGAGCGTATATAAAGTGTTTGAAAGAAAGCTGCTGTGTTGCTCTGAGTTTGGCAGTCTTGTAATAGACTTTGAAGATGATATTGAAAGCCTTCCCGTAGGAGATTATCACTACTATGATATTTCCGGTGGATTTCAAGTTGGTAATATAAAGAATGGCACCGGCAAAAGCGCAACCGAAAGGAATGTGCCGGCAGATGAATCCACAGGGGTAATCAGTGGGATATGGAGCGGTCTTCGGGAGAGCAACTATAATCTGGAAGCGATTTTGGATGTGGATTATGAGACTTTGGCGGAAATGTTTTACCGCTATGGCTTTGAGCCGCTGATTGCAAGGAACCAAAGCCACAGAAGGGACCTTAAAATATTGATCTTCAGCGCATCACTTTCCTATGGCATAGAAAAACAGGGACTTAAGGGTATATTGCAAAAGGATCCGGGCTCCGTTGAAAAGAACAGGGAGCTACTAAAATACATCAGTGCGCTGCGGACTTATAATTTCTTGGGCAAGGCGTTGAAATACGCAAACTCAAAGAGCTGGGAAGTTTGGGAAAAGCTGGAGCAGGAATACTTTCTATTGGATGAGGACATCTTTGATATGGCGATGCAATACATTAAAAACCTGGCGGTAATGGATTGAGCCATACATAAGAAAAGCTGTATTTGGAGGAAGCGATGAAGCTTTATATATTGGGCAGGAACGGACCGTATCCAGCGGCAGGCGGAGCCTGTTCAGGATATCTTCTGGATTTCGGCGGAAAAAACTTTTTGCTGGACTGCGGCAGCGGAACGCTTTCCCGTATGCAGCAGATATGTGGCATAGAAGAATTAGAGGCCATCTTAGTTTCGCACCTACATGGCGATCATATGTCGGATATGTTGCCTTTGCGTTATGCGTTGAATCTTCTGGCGTTTCAAAACAAACTCAATAAAAAGATGGCGGTATTTTCCCCGGGAATGCCTTCCGAAGAGTTTAACCTTCTTGCCAACCATGAGCATTGGAGCTTTAACGTCCTGGGCGAAGATATAAAGTTATCCTTTGGAGATATAAAAATAAGTTTTTTGGCGGGCATACATCCGGTGCCAAGCTTTGGTATGCGGTTTGAAGGATTTGGGAAGGTGTTTTGCTATACCGGTGACACCTCCTACAATGAAAGACTCATAGACTTTGCAA
>JAVBOF010000052.1:0-4823 GCA_031550915.1 Eubacteriales bacterium
GCGCGATTTGCCCAAAAGCCAATTGGGCGTAGATATTGATAACGATTTTGAACCCAAGTACATCACTATTCGCGGCAGGGGAGATGTTTTGGAAAAGCTGCGCAAGGAGGCAAAGAATTCCGTAAAGGTATTTCTAGCAACCGACCCTGACAGGGAAGGCGAGGCTATATCCTGGCATATCGCTCAGATATTGGAATTGCCGGAAAACGCGGATAACAGGATAGTTTTCAATGAGATAACCAAGACCGCGATACAGAACGCAATAAAAACACCCAGAAAGCTGAACCAGGACCTTATCGACGCACAACAGGCAAGAAGGGTCTTAGACAGGCTGGTTGGATATAAGATAAGCCCGATATTATGGAAAAAGGTACGTAAAGGCTTGAGCGCTGGAAGGGTTCAGAGTGTTGCTGCACGCCTTATCGTCGACCGTGAGGAAGAGATCGAAGCATTTGAGCCGCAGGAATATTGGGTATTAGAGGCACATCTGCAGCCCAAAGGCAGTAAAAAAACCTTTGTCGCAAAGTTTTATGGACAGAAGGATAAAAAGATCGAGCTTGTAAGTGAAGCAGAGACTACGAAGATAGTAAAGGCTACAGAAAAAGCTGAATTTATTATAAATGGTGTAAAGAAATCTCAAAAAAGCAAGCACGCCCCTGCTCCTTTTACAACAAGTAATATGCAGCAGGAAGCATCCAGAAAGCTTGGCTACACAACCAAACGTACTATGATGGTTGCGCAGCAATTGTATGAGGGCGTTGATGTAGGCAGCGGCGCAGTAGGCCTTGTGACCTATATACGTACGGATTCCGTACGTATAGCCACAGAAGCCCAGCAGAGCGTTAGGGAATATATCGCCAATAGATATGGCAAGGAATATGTTCCGGAAAAGCCGAATACCTACAGGGGAAGGAAGGGAGCGCAGGACGCGCACGAAGCCATACGCCCGACCTATGTGGAATATACGCCTGAGTCTATACGGCATAAGCTTTCACCCGAGCAATTCAAGCTATATAAGCTTATATATGAGAGGTTTGTAGCCAGCCAAATGAGCGACTATATTTATGAAAGCATAAGTGTAAGTATCGATGCCAACGGCTATACGTTTCGATCATTGGGAACCAAGCCGATTTTCCCCGGATTTACCGCAGTGTATATTGAGGGGAACGACGCAGCCGAAGAGAAAGACGTCGTCTTGCCGGATCTTAAGGAAGGAGACGGGCTAAAACTGAACAAGCTTGATCCTCAGCAGCATTTTACGCAGCCACCGCCGCGGTATACTGAGGCATCGCTCGTTAAAGCTCTTGAAGAAAAGGATATCGGCAGGCCTAGTACCTACGCGCCGATCATTTCCACTATACTCGACAGGGGATATGTGACGAAGCAGGCAAAGCTTATGCATCCGACCGAGCTTGGAAAGATCGTCACACACCTTATGAAGGACTATTTTGAAGACATAGTCGATACCGAATTTACGGCGGGGATGGAAACGAAGCTGGACGAAGTTGAAGAGGGAAAGACGGGCTGGAAGGGCATAATCGGGAACTTTTACGAAGGCTTTAGACCCAAAATAGAAAAGGCCGAGAAGGAAGTTGAAAAGATAACGATCGAAGATGAGGTTTCCGATGTAGTCTGCGAAAAATGCGGGGCCCTCATGGTATATAAACTTGGCCGGTTCGGGCGGTTTTTGGCTTGCCCAAAGTTCCCTGAATGCAGGAACACAAAGGCTATTGTTGAAAAACTGGATGTGCCATGCCCAAAATGTAACAGCTCGCTTATAAAGAAAAAAAGCAAAAAAGGCCGTTACTTCTACGGATGCGAGAAATATCCGGAGTGCGATTTTGTATCATGGGATCCGCCAATGAAGGAAAAATGCCCGGATTGTGGCGGCGTTTTAGTATCCAAGAAGGATAAATCTGGAGGAGACAAGGCTGTTTGTATCGAAGAAAACTGCAAGCACAGCCACGTTATTCAGAAAACAGAGCGCAAAAAGAATGCATGAAGAAGTAACGGTAGCCGGAGCAGGTCTTGCCGGATGTGAAGCGGCATATCAACTGGCAAAAAGGGGGATAAGGGTAAGGCTGTTGGATATAAAGCCCAAAAGCATGTCCCCCGCTCATAGTTCGCGCGGTTTTGCTGAGCTGGTATGCAGCAATTCTTTAAAAGCTAAGAATATCGAAAGTGCAAGCGGGTTGCTCAAAGCAGAAATGAAGCTTTTGGGCAGCCTTTTTATTAGTGCGGCTGAAAGCTGCGCATTGCCTGCCGGCGGGGCTTTGGCGGTAGACAGGGAAAGATTTTCTGGGTACATTACGGAATATTGCGTTAATCAGCCGCTTATAGATATCGTATGCGAGGAATTTACCGTGATTCCGGAAGAAGGCAACTATATTATAGCTACAGGCCCGCTGACCAGTAATTTGCTTTCGGAAAACCTTGCTGAAAAACTCGGAACCCTGCATTTTTATGATGCATCCGCTCCGATCGTCACAAGGGAATCCATAGACATGGGAAAGGCCTACTTTGGATCGCGCTATGGTAAAGGTGATGCGGACTATATTAATTGCCCTATGGATGAGAGTCAGTACAACATTTTCTGGAATGAGCTGATAAATGCGGAAACCGTTGAACTAAAGGATTTTGAAAATAAAGATATATTTGAAGGCTGTATGCCGGTTGAAATAATGGCCGGACGCGGCCGGCAGACTCTGGTTTTTGGGCCTTTGAAGCCCGTCGGTCTTGAGGACTCGGACGGCAAGAGACCATTCGCGGTCGTGCAGTTAAGGCAGGAAGATGAAGAAAAGCGCCTGTATGGCCTAGTTGGGTTCCAGACTAACCTCAGGTTTGCTGAGCAACAGCGGGTCTTTTCGATGATACCCGGCCTGGAAAACGCTGAATTTGTTCGGTATGGCGTTATGCACCGCAATACCTACATATCGGCTCCGGGATTGCTGGACGCTACATACAGGCTGAAAGATGGCGGAAATGTGTTTTTTGCCGGGCAGTTGACAGGCGTGGAAGGCTATGTGGAATCCGCTGCTTCTGGCATGGTTGCGGGAATATCAATGGCAAGGAGGCTGCTTGGCAGAAAAGAGATTATTTTTCCAAAGGAAACCATGATCGGCGCGCTTGCCAATTACGTTAGCGCCTATAGCGGAAAGGACTATCAGCCAATGAACGCCAACTTTGGAATAGTACCTCCTTTGCCGGAAAAAGTGCGCGGTGGCAAAAAAGCGCGCAACACTGTTTTGGGAAACCGGTCGCTTGATTCGATACGAGGGATCATTGAAAATGAAGACCTGTTATGATAACATTTATTGATAGGCATATTGGGTAAATATGCGATGCCGCAAAAGAACTTGGCGGCAGATCGGAGGAGTAGAGATGCTGAAGGGCACGACTATAGTGGCGGTGCGAAAGAATGGCAAATGCGCTGTTGCGGGAGACGGGCAGGTTACGTTTGGACAACAGACTATAATGAAAGCATCTGCAAAAAAAGTGAGAAGGCTTTACCACGATAAAGTGGTCGTTGGATTTGCCGGCTCGGTTGCGGATGCATTTACGCTTTGCGAAAAATTTGAGGCAAAACTGGAGCAATACGGCGGCAGTTTGCAGCGTTCAGCAGTAGAACTTGCGCAGGAATGGCGCGGGGATAAGATATTGCGCCAACTTGAAGCCATGCTGATTGCGGCGGATGAGCATGAACTTCTGGTAATATCCGGCAGCGGTGAGGTCATAGATCCGGACGGTGGAGTGGTTGCTATCGGCTCCGGCGGCAACTACGCGCTGGCCGCAGCAAGGGCGTTGGAGCAGAATACGGATATGGAAGCGCGTGAAATAGCGGAAAAAGCATTAAAAATCGCCGGGGAGATATGCGTATTTACCAACGGCAATTTGACCATAGAAGAAGTCTGAGGAGGTATTGAGATGGCTTATTTGACTCCCAGAGAGATAGTAGAGGAACTGGATAGATATATTATCGGGCAGGATTCCGCAAAAAAAGCCGTGGCGATAGCGTTGCGCAACCGTTACAGGCGAAGCCGCGTTCCTAAAGATATGCAGGATGAGATAACGCCTAAGAATATCATAATGGCCGGTCCTACCGGCGTTGGCAAGACGGAGATTGCAAGAAGGCTTGCAAAGCTTATGAATGCGCCGTTTATAAAGGTAGAGGCGACAAAGTTTACAGAGGTCGGCTATGTCGGCAGGGATGTGGATTCAATGGTAAGGGACCTCGTTGAGGCATCCATACGTATAATAAAAGAACAAAAGCTTCAGGAAGTGCAGATACAGGCTCAGAACCTTGCGCAGGCAAAGCTTTTGGATATACTTGCGCCGCTCGTTAAAAAGCAGCGCAAAAGTCAGAATCCACTGGAAGCGATTTTTGGTAACCAGCAGAATGAAACTCCGGTGCCGGTAGAAGATATAGAAAAAAATACGACCAGGCGCGAAGAGATTGCAAGGCAGCTTAACGAAGGTAAACTGGAGACCGCCATTATTGAGATTGAAGTTGAGGAGAGCCAGAATATGGGCCTCGATATGATGGGCGGAATGATTGGCGAGATAAACCTTGGCGATATATTTGGCGGCATGATACCAAAACGGACAAAACGCCGCAAAGTAAGCGTAAAGGAAGCCCGTAAGCTTTTGGAGCAGGATGAAGCTAACAAGCTTATCGACATGGACGAGGTAATACGCATTGCAATAGAGCGTGCAGAACAGGAGGGCATAATTTTCCTCGATGAAATAGATAAGATTGCGGGGAAGAATATGGGTTCCGGTCCGGATGTTTCTAGAGAAGGCGTACAGAGGGATATCCTGCCGAT
>JAVBOF010000120.1:0-36317 GCA_031550915.1 Eubacteriales bacterium
AAGCGCCGAACTATTCGGCACATTAGGGGATATGGAAGGCAGCTTGTTGGCAAAATACGAGGAGCTAAAGGCATATCTGCGGGGGCTTGAATCTTTCGTTGTGGCGTATTCCGGCGGTGTCGACAGCACTTTGCTTTTAAAAGCCTCAAAGGATGCGGGCGTATACTTTTTTGCATTGTACGTGGATTCCCCTCTGCAAAAAATGTCGACCCGGCTGGTTGCTGCCAGGGCTGCCGAGGATCTCGGAGTAGAGCTGAAGATACTGGATATGGATACAACGGAAATAGAGGGCATGAAAAAGAATCCGCCCGACCGTTGCTATCATTGCAAAAAGCATATATTCACTGAGATCATTGCGTATGCGCGGCAATACGACATCACGATGGTATGCGAGGGCACCGTTAAGGATGACGAGCAAAAATACCGCCCCGGCAAGGCTGCGATAGCAGAGCTTGGAATAAAAAGTCCGCTTGCCGATTGCGGCATTGATAAAGAGACGGTGCGCGCTATGCTGCGAGAACTTGGCGTTGAAGGCTGGGACAGGGTGAGCGATTCCTGTCTGGCTACGCGGTTGCCGTATGGCGAGACTCTTACCGGCGACAAGCTACATATGATCGAAATTACGGAGGATCTGCTTGCAAAGAAAGGATACCGTTCCTTCCGCGTCAGGTATCATTGGCCGGTGGCACGGATAGAGCTTTTGCCGGAGGACAGAAAAAGATTTATTGAGAACGATGATCCGGAGATACCGAAAGTGTTTAAGGATGCCGGGTTCAAATATATATCGCTGGATATCGAGGGATACCGCAGCGGCAGTCCGGAGGAAATGATCAACATATGAATGACAGGGACTTAAAGGATATCCTGAAACGGCTGCAGGATAACGAGATTGACGCTGAAAGAGCTTTTACCGATATAACGGGCAAAGGTTTCGAAGACCTTGGTTTTGCGAAGCCTGACCATATACGCAGCAGACGAAAGGGTTTTTCTGAAGTCATCTACAGCCCCGGTAAAACGAACGCGCAGCTTTACGGAATAATAAAAAGCCTTATAGATGCCGGCGAAACCAATATATTGGTAACGCGGGCAGGTAAGGATGTTTTTGAAAGCATAAAGCCGAAGTTTGAAGAAGGTGTTTTGACATACTTTGAAACCGCGCGGATAATACTTGTAAATAAAAAGAATGTCTGCTTCAACTCGGGATACGCAATAGTGGCATGCGCGGGTACGACGGATATGCCTGTTGCGGAGGAAGCGGCCGTGACCGCAGAAACGCTTGGTTGCAGCGTCAAACGTATCTATGATGTCGGCGTTGCCGGTTTGCACCGGCTTCTGGCTTATGAGGAGGATATTGCGGGCGCATCCGTGATAATAGCCGTTGCAGGTATGGAGGGCGCTTTGCCAAGCGTTATCGGTGGTCTGGCACAATGCCCTGTGCTGGCCGTTCCAACAAGCGTTGGGTATGGCGCAAGCTTTGGAGGGGTTGCCGCGCTTTTGGGTATGCTGAACAGCTGCTCCAGCGGAGTTGCGGTACTGAATATCGATAATGGTTTTGGAGCGGGATATTTTGCCGCTACATTGCTGCGGACCATAGAAAGGAAGACAGATGCAAAAACTTCATTTTGATTGTTTTTCGGGAATAAGCGGTGATATGGTGTTGGGAGCGTTGCTTGATATTAGGCAAAACAGCTCCTTTCTGATATCCGAACTTTCCAAGCTGGGCTTGGATGATGAGTTTACCCTAAAGGTCGAAAAGGGCAATACACATTCCATCGCCGGAGCGAACGTGCATGTGTTGCTGGCATCTGAAGAAGGACATGCCGGCCATCATCACGCGCATATGCGTACGCTGGATGATATAAACGCGATAATAGATGATTCCTCCCTGAGCCTTTATGTAAAGGATATGGCCAAGAAGGTTTTTTTGACAATTGCTGAAGCCGAAGCGAAGGTGCATGGAACCGATATACAAAAGGTGCATTTCCACGAAGTTGGAGCTGTGGATTCCATTGTGGATATCGTCGGAGCCTGCATACTGCTTGATGCGCTTGGTGAAGTTGAAGTCAGCTGCTCCGCTATAAACGTCGGCTCTGGAACCGTATACTGTGCGCACAGGACGCTGCCGGTGCCTGCGCCTGCAACAGCGGAGCTTTTGCAGGGGATACCTGTGTTTTCCAATGAGATACAGGGTGAGCTTGCGACGCCGACGGGCGTGGCGCTTATAAAAACGTTTGCGGCTAAATTTGGCGGCACGCCGGATATGAAGATAGAGAAGATAGGCTATGGTTTGGGAAAGCGGGATACAGGAAGCCCGAACGGTTTGAGGGCCATACTGGGAACAGCGGATGAAAACAGCAACGATATGGTGTTTGAGATACAGGCCAATATAGACGATATGACAGGGGAAGCTTTGTCATACGCATGTGAAAAGCTATTTGAAGCGGGTGCGGTGGATGTTTGGCAGCAGCCGATATATATGAAAAAAGGCAGGGTAGGGGCAATGCTATGCGCAATATGCAAGGGTGTATACAGGGACAGCGTAATTCAAGCTATATTCCGCAATACCACCACCATTGGCATACGCTTTGATCTCAAAAGCCGTGAAGTGCTGCAGCGCGAAAGCGTATCTGTGGATACCGCATTTGGCGAGATCCCGGCTAAGCGCATAAAGCGGTGCGGTACAGAGGAAGTCGTGCCGGAATATGAAGCCTGCAGGGCTGTTGCGGAGAAGCACGGAGTATCGTTGAAAGCGGTATATGAAGCAGTTGTTGCCAAGGATGGGATATAAAGGATTTTAACTGAGAAATATGTTCGTTTTAGCTGCCCGGTTTTTACAAAAGTAGATTACCGGGCGTCATTTTTTTCCTGAATACGCTTTTTCTCCGACCTTTCATAGCTAATGAGCTGATATAAGGCCAATGCGATTAAAAATACGCCAAATGCTTTTCTCAATAGCGTGGCGTCCAGATTCAAGGCGATAAACGCGCCTCCGACAGCGCCGACGATGCCAGGGATACCCATTTTGACAGTAGCCTTAAAATCTATGCGTTTTTCCTTTGCGTGGGTGATGATAGCAAGTGCCGCGGTGGGAAGAAACGCGAGTAAATTGACCCCCTGAGCCGCATGCTGCGTTACTCCCAAAAATATTGTCAGTGCGGGTATCAAAACCATGCCGCCGCCAAGCCCCATCCCGCCAAGCGTGCCAAATACGATGCCGATCAATACTTCCAGCATAATATCAACCAAAGAGCATTTTTACGCCGCCCAGAGCCATAACGGCGCAGAAGACTCGTGTGAGCCATTTTTCTGATATCAACCCGAGAAGCTTTGCGCCCAAAAAACCACCGGCGGCCGCCCCCACACTGACCTTCCATGTCAAACCCCAGTCATAGACCCCGCCAAAAGCATAGATAATGGCGCTGACGATACAAAGCGGCAGAATTATTGTTATCGACGTGGCGTGGGCAGTTTTGTCATCAGTATCCTTCATGCTCTTTAGCGAAGCGACTGCGATTATACCTCCACTGGAACCGAAGATACCGTTCAATAAGCCTGACAATGCCCCGAATATGAGAAGCCGTGGTGTTTTACCCTTTTGCATAAAAAAATCCTTTTTTCGTAATTTGCCCAATGGTTCCTCTAATATTCACTTGTTATATGTCAAGGTTACCAGAGTTTTTGGGAAAGATATATTAAAGCAACAAAAAGAGAAAGGAGTGTAGGGTATGATGGTGAAAACAGGACAGAAGCCGGGCATCGGAGAGTATGAATGCATTAATTGCCGGAACAACGTGCGTCTGGACGATGATACGGACCGTATGCCGCCTTGCGGCAACTGTCATAATACCGAATTTGAAAAAATCTAGTAGGTAAAATGTAATATTTATATTGAATTATTCGACAAAAAGAGTCATAATTATTGCATTATATTATTTTTGAGGTTATACAAATGACGCAGGACAGCAACTATGGCTCTTTTTTTATCAGGAGGTTTACGGCCGTCTTCATTTGCATCGTTTTTGTTTTAGCCGCGTTCCCGGTCAACGCGGCTTTTGCTAAAAATGAAGATGGAAGCAAAACCGGCAAATTAATATTGAAAGATGAAAAAATACATATTTACGGCCCGGGATACAGCAAAAAAATTGAGTTACAGAGTATAGGGGACGAGGGCAGCGAAGTTGGATTCACTTCCGATAAACCTTCTATCGCATCGGTCGATTCCAAGGGCGTTGTCACGGCGAAACGCTTTGGCAACTGCCGCGTTACCGTCACAAACGGCAAGTTTAAGGCGGTATGCAAAATAGTAGTCGCCAACAAAAGGATTGCGATAACGTTTGACGACGGCCCTGGCAAGGTCACCACACCGCGTCTGTTAAAAGCGCTGGATGAGTATGACGTGAAATGTACTTTCTTCATAATCGGCAGGAACGCAATACAAAACAAAGCTGTATTGAAGGACGAATACAAAAAGGGACACGAGATAGCCAACCACAGCATGAACCACAAATATGCATGCCTTATAAGCGGATCGGCTTACCGCCAGCAGGTATACGATTGCAGCCGCGTAATAAAGAGCATCATCGGCGTTGAACCGAAGCTGTTCCGTGCGCCGGGCGGGATGTATAACTCGGCAGTACGCGCCCTCGGGATGCCGCTGATAGATTGGGCTGTGGATCCTTGGGATTGGAAATATCGCGATGCCGGCATAGTATACAGAAACGTTTTGCGGGACACCCATGACGGGGATATAGTTTTACTGCATGATATACACCCGACTTCCGTTACTGCGGCTATACGTCTTATTCCTGTGTTCCAGAGCAGGGGATATGAATGCGTGACGGTTTCGGAGCTTTTGGGCGGCATGCATAATGGCACGATATACAAGAGGCGTTTGAAAAGAACTGCCGAACCTATTGCTGAGGAAGCTTTAAAAGAATTGGATTAATGGGAATCCTTCTTTCTTTTTCCGTGAAAAAGAAAGAAGCAAAGAAAAAGCGAGGTAGTATGTTTTGCCGGAAAACTAAGTATCGTATTCCTGCCAGACACAACAAAGCAATATACGTTGATGAGCAAGAAAGAAGCATAGAAAAAGCTTGGGCCGGCGGGAAAATAGCGCTTAAACGTTATTTATAGACAAATAAAACCTTCTCAGATAGTTGAGAAGGTTTTGCTTTGCTTTTATTTGGTTTGCTTATTTGATTTCGAGTGTTGCGCCGGATTCTTTGAAGGTTTCTACGAGCTTGTCTGCTTCTTCCTTGCTGACAGCTTCTTTTATGGGCTTCGGAGCTGTATCAACCAACTCTTTAGCTTCCTTCAGGCCAAGGCCGGTTACTTCGCGTACAACTTTGATGACCTTTATCTTTTCTGCTCCGACATCCTTAAGGATAACGTCGAATTCGGTTTTTTCCTCACCTGCATCCGCAACAGCGCCGCCAGCCGCAGGAGCAGCCGCCGCAACAGCCACAGGAGCAGCCGCGCTTACGCCGAATTTTTCTTCAAGGGCTTTAACGAGCTCGGAAAGCTCCAATACACTCATCTGTTCAATCGCTTCAATAAGCTGTTCTTTATTCATTGTTTTATCCTCCAAAAATTTTATAAATATTTATGCCTGTTTCTTTTCCTGTACCGCGTTCAGAGTATACAGCAAAGAGCGCAATGTGCCGGAAAGTACTCCGACCATGCCCGCTATCGGCGCGTTCATCGTGCCGAGCAGTTTCGCTATCAAAACTTCCTTCGAGGGAAGCTCCGCAAGAGCCTTGACTCCGCTTTCGTTTAGGACAGTACCTTCTAAAACGGCTGCCTTGATCTGGGTCTTTTTGACCTTCTTGATGAATTCATTGAGGATCTTAGCCGGCTTAACAGGATCTTCATAGCTAAAAGCTATGGCTGTTGGGCCAACAAGATATTCTTTCAAAGCATCTAGGCCGAGGTCATCCGCCGCTCTTTCTACAAGGTTGTTTTTGATAACTTTGTATTCGATGTCTTCTTTGCGGAATTCGTTGCGGAGATCGCTGACTTCTGCAACCGTAAGGCCTCGGTAATCAAAAAGTACGGATACCTTTGCATCCTCAAGCTTTTTCTTTACTTCGGATACTTGCTGTTTCTTGATTTCATGGGCTGCTATAGACATAGGTTCACCTCCTACTTTGTGCCGGTATGGCCGGCTGAAAAATAAAACCCTCGCGCAGAACGCAAGGGTTGCTCTAGAACTATTGTAAACAATCAGTACTATGCTTTCCTCGGCGGGCAATTTTAAGCCTTTCGGCGCCAGCTGTCTGCGGTCAACATTTTGCAATATGCAGTATAGCATATGCTTTTGGGTTTGTCAAACTACATTACGAATTTCAAAGGGTTTAGCTTAATGCCCGGGCTCATCGTGCTACCTATGACGACGCTTTTGAGGTAAGTGCCCTTGGCAGCCGACGGTTTCGCTTTTATAAGGGCTTCCATAAGCGTTTTGATATTCTCGGACAGCTTTTCATCGTCAAAGGATACCTTGCCTACGGGGCAGTGGACGATAGACGTTTTATCCACGCGGTATTCGACCTTACCGGATTTGATATCGGCGACGGCCTTAGCCACATCCATTGTAACTGTGCCGCTCTTGGGGTTTGGCATGAGGCCCTTTGGTCCCAGCACACGGCCGATACGTCCAACAACACCCATCATATCGGGGGTAGCTACGCAGACATCAAATTCAAACCAGTTTTCCGTCTGGATCTTTGTAATCATCTCTTCCGCGCCTACATAATCCGCTTGCGCTTCCTCTGCTTCGCGGGCTTTATCGCCCTTGGCTATTACAAGCACCCTTGGAACCTTACCTGTGCCATGCGGAAGAACAACGGCGCCGCGCACCTGCTGGTCTGCGTGCCTTGGGTCTACGCCGAGGCGTACGGTGAGCTCCACGGTCTCGTCAAACTTTGCCTTGGGCATCTCTTTCAATATGGACAAACCTTCGTCCAGTTCATATTGCGCGGCCTTATCTATTAGCTTAAGGCTATCGGTATACTTTTTACCATGCTTCATTATTTTTCCTCCTTTGTGGTCAAGCGGAAGACGGTCTGTCTTCCTCCCACTTTGCTAGCCTTCTACTACCGTTACGCCCATTGAGCGCGCGGTTCCGGCTATCATGCTTGCGGCGGCTTCGACGCTTGCAGCATTCAAATCGGGCATCTTCGTTTGCGCTATCTCTACAAGCTGGGCTTTAGTGATAGACGCTACCTTTTCGGTATTCGGCCTGCCGGACGCTTTTTCCAAGCCTAATGATTTTTTGATCAAAACGGCAGCCGGCGGGGTTTTGGTTATAAAGCTGAACGAACGGTCTGCATAGACGGTTATAACGACGGGGATTATCAGCCCGTTTTCCTTTGCGGTACGTTCGTTAAACTCTTTACAGAAGCCCATGATGTTGACACCATGCTGACCGAGAGCCGGACCGACCGGCGGGGCCGGTGTGGCCTTTCCTGCGGGTATCTGTAATTTGATATAACCCTGTATTTTTTTTGCCATAGCAATTACACCTCCTAACTTGTTTGTGGTTCCAACGGATATTATCCTCCCACTTTGAGCCTAAAGACAAAGCCTTTGGCTATATAGTAAACAGCATTTGCTGTATACTGCGGATCAAACGCTTTTTATCTGGATGAAATCCAATTCTACGGGAGTCTCGCGGCCGAACATAGAAACTCTTACCTTAACCTTCTGCTGGGCGGGGTTTATCTCTTCAACAACACCGATAAAGTTCTCCAGCGGGCCGGAAACTACGCGGACTGCCTGGCCGATCGAGATATCGAGGACTATCGGGATATGCTCTACACCCATAGCGGCAACTTCTTCATCTGTAAGCGGCAGCGGACGGGAACCGGAACCAACAAAGCCCGTGACCCCGCGCGTATTTCGGACTGCATACCATGTTTCGTCATCCATGATCATTTTGACCATGACATAGCCGGGGTATACCTTCCTTTGCACAATCTTTTTCTTGCCGTTTTTGGTTTCTATCGTATCTTCCATAGGAACCTTTATCTCAAGTATCCTATCCTGGATCTGCCTGTTTTCTACGGCTTTTTCAAGATTGGCCTTAACTTTATTCTCATATCCTGAATAGGTATGTACGACATACCATCTTGCTTCTTCTGACATAATTACAGATTGAACCTTTCTGCCTTTTTTACAGCAACAGCAACGGTTTCAGCGCGTTGGTGAGGCCCAGATCAAACAAGCCGATGATGACAGCGAAGATAACGATAAACACCAATACGGATACCGTGTAGGCTATCGTATCCTTTCTTGTTGGCCATGAAACCTTTTTTAGTTCGTTCCATACCTCTTTGAAGTATTTGATAAGGGATTTCCGCTGCCTTTTTGGCCGGGCCTTTTTTTTATCTACCACATAATTCTTAGGCATTTTCACACTTCCTTAATTTGGGTGTTTATTTTGTTTCTTTATGTAGAGTGTGTTTACGGCAAAACTTGCAATACTTGTTGAATTCAAGCCGATCAGGATCGTTCTTTTTATTCTTTATGGTATCGTAGTTCCTCTGCTTGCATTCGCTGCATGCCAATGTCATCTTAACGCGCATGATATTATTCCTCCGGTATTATATTGGATAAAAACTTGTGCATATTTAATAAAACCCCTCGCAGGGGTACCATAATAATTTAGCATAAGGCTTTGGCTATGTCAACGGGAAATTGAGAGTATATACAATATTTTAGAGCTTTTAGGGAAGCCTGGGCAATAAAAAGGGGTATGGCATACGTTTTTTCAAAAAAGTATTGCCAAAATGCTTCCGGTACAAGATAATATAGCACGGAACCGGGAAAAATGCACGAGGATATTCCGATATCTGATATATATAATGAAGCTTTTGTTTTTTACTGCGGTTTTTAAGTCTTTAATAGGGGCGTTAAAGCTTGATTTGAAGGTTTTCGGTAAAAAGTTGAAAGTTTTTTGGGAAAATAAAAAAAAAATCTTGCAATTATAATTCCATTGCTTTATAGTATAGGAGTTGCGCTGTATAGGGATGATGCGGGAGGTTGCCACATCCGGAATGTGGGTTATTTCCGCGGACCATGTCCGGAAATCGGGCGGCGGGCCATGACACAGTGTGTATAGCTCGTCAGGGAGATAGACTTCGGGTCTTAGGCGATGTATTATGAAAAGCACTTTTGTGCTTAGAAAAATAATAATGATACACACGGCGCAGTGTACATGGAAAACAAGGAGGAGGCAACATGGCAGGACAAAAAATAAGGATCAAGCTGAAGGCATATGACCACAATCTGATTGACCAATCCAGCGAGCGCATAGTTGAAACGGCAAAGAGGACGGGCGCGAAGATAAGCGGACCGATACCGCTGCCGACAGAAAAAGAAATAATCACGATATTGCGTGCGCCGCACAAATATAAGGATAGCCGCGAGCAGTTTGAAATGCGTACCTACAAGAGGTTGATCGATATATTCGTGCCCACGACAAAAACGGTGGATGCACTTATGAAACTGGATCTTCCCGCCGGCGTGGATATCGAGATCAAGCTTTAGCCCTTGGGCAAGCTGGCAGGCCTTTCGAGAAGTAAAGAGGTGTAGTATATATGAAGAAAGCTATAATAGGTAAAAAAATTGGAATGACACAGATCTTCGCTGAGGACGGCAGGGTAGTACCGGTAACGGTAATAGAAGCCGGTCCGTGCGTCGTTGTGCAGAAAAAGACGATGGATAAAGACGGATATGAAGCTATTCAGGTGGGTTACGGCGATATCCGCAAAAAGCTTTTGAATAAGCCCGAGACCGGGCATTTCAACAAAGCCGGCGTAGCGTTGAGGCGCTTACTGAAGGAATTCCGTTTTGACGACTGCGCGCCATACGAGATTGGACAGGAGTTGAGGGCGGATGTCTTCGAAACCGGCGATATAGTTGATGTTATGGGCGTAAGTAAAGGCAAGGGTTTCCAGGGCGCTATCAAACGCCATAACCAGAGCAGGGGACCTATGAGCCACGGCTCAAGGTATCACAGAGGCCCGGGTTCTATGGGTGCTTGTTCGTCGCCTTCAAGGGTTTTTCCCGGCAAGGGGCTGCCCGGACATATGGGACATGAAAAAGTAACGATACAGAACCTTGAGGTTGTCCGCGTGGATAACGAGCGCAACCTTATGTTGGTCAAGGGATCCCTCCCAGGACCCAAGGGCAGTGTGATCGTTGTTAAAGATGCGGTCAAAGCCGCTGCCAAATAGCCAATAAGGAGGAATACGACATGCCAAAGGTAGTTTTATATAATATGCAGGGCAAGGAAGTTGGCGATATCGAGCTGGAAGACAGCATATTCGGTATCAAACCCAACGCAGGCGCGGTACATGAAGTTGTGCGCGCGATACTTGCGGCGAAAAGACAGGGTACGCAGAGCACGCTGACGAGGGCGGAAGTCCGTGGCGGCGGTATCAAGCCCTGGAGGCAAAAGGGCTCCGGCCGCGCAAGGCACGGTTCATCCCGCTCGCCGATATGGAGAAAGGGCGGAGTGGTATTTGCCCCGAAGCCGCGCCAGTATAAGCTTGACGTTAACCGCAAGGTGCGCAGGCTGGCTATGAAAAGCGTATTGAGCGATAAGGTCATATCGGGAGAGATAATAATATTGGATGACCTTAAGCTTCGGGAAGCCAAAACCAAAGAAATGGCCAAGGTGCTGGCCGATCTGGGAGCAAAAAAGAAAACATTGATAATAATGCCGGAAAAGGACGAAAGCGTTGTCCGCGCATCCAGCAATATACCGGGGGTACAGACAGCCCTTGCTACGACGATGAACGTTTTGGATATCATAAACTGCGACAGCTTCGTATTGACGAAATCGGCTGTTGAAAAAGTACAGGAGGTGTATGTTTGATGAAAACACCTTATGATATTATTCGTAAGCCTGTTATGACAGAGAAAAGCTACGACGCCCTGATGACCAGGAAATATACATTTTTGGTGGATCCTAAAGCCAATAAGCATGAAATCAAACAGGCGATAGAGACGATATTTGGCGTTAAAGTAGATAAGGTAAACACGCTTCGCCAGCATGGCAAGGTAAAGCGCCAGGGTATACATTCCGGACTTACGCCGGAAACAAAAAAGGCGTTTGTCACTTTGAAACCGGATAGCAAGGGTATCGAGTTCTTCGATAACCTGGCTCAGTAGGGAGGTTTTTAGTTTGGGAATAATCAAGTATAAACCAACGACACCGGCAAGAAGGTTTATGTCGGTATCATCATTTGAAGAGATCACCAGCACGACGCCGGAAAGATCACTTTTGGCGGATCTTCGCCACAGCGGCGGCAGAAACGTGCATGGGCATATAACCGTACGCCACAGGGGCGGCGGGGCGAAGCGCAAATACAGAATAATAGATTTTAAGCGCAACAAGGACGGCGTGCCGGCAAAAGTTGCAACCATAGAATATGACCCGAACCGTTCCGCTAATATCGCGTTACTGCATTACGCGGATGGCGAAAAGCGCTATATCATAGCTCCTTTGGGCCTGCAGGTAGGCACTATGATAGAATCCGGCGCGGGTGTGGATATAAAGGTCGGCAATGCGCTGCCTATCCGCAATATACCGCTCGGTTCAGTTATACACAATATAGAGATCAAACCGGGCAGGGGCGCTCAACTTTGCAGGAGCGCAGGCAACTCGGCCCAGCTTATGGCTAAAGAAGGAAAATACTCGCAGATCCGCCTGCCTTCGGGCGAAGTCCGTATGATACCGATGGACGCAAAGGCTACTATCGGTCAGGTCGGCAACGTGGATCATGAAAATATATCTATCGGAAAAGCCGGCCGTAAAAGGCACATGGGTTTCCGTCCGACAGTCAGGGGATCCGTTATGAACCCCTGTGACCATCCGCACGGCGGCGGCGAAGGCAAATCACCCGTTGGTATGCCGGGCCCGTTGACCCCCTGGGGCAAACCGGCGCTTGGACATAAGACGAGGAACAAGAAAAACCCGAACGATAAGTTCATCGTTCGCCGCAGAACGAAGTAACGGCAGCTTTTAGCGAAAGGAGAAATAATCTAAATGAGCAGATCTATTAAAAAGGGACCTTACGTTGATGAACGGCTGCTTAAACGTATTGTGGAGATGAATGAAAAGAACGAAAAAAGAGTTCTTAAAACATGGTCCAGGGCTTGCACTATATTTCCGGACATGGTAGGACATACGGTAGCGGTGCACGATGGGCGAAAGCATGTTCCAGTATATGTGACCGAAGACATGGTTGGCCATAAGTTTGGTGAGTTTGCACCCACCAGAACTTTCAGGGGCCACGCAGGTGAAAAGTCTTCGGGCGGGCGCTGAGCATAAGGAGGATTTGTATGGCAACGAGACAGAGAGAAAAGGCGGCATTGCGTAAAGAAAACCGCGATAAAAGGCCAAGGGCCACAGCAAGGTTTGTACGCATAGCACCGCGCAAAGTAAAGATCGTGATTGACCTTATCCGCGGCAAAAACGTGGAGGAAGCGCAAGCTGTTTTGCAGTATACACCCAAGGCCGCTTCCGAGATACTTGCAAAGATATTGAAGAGCGCCACAGCAAATGCGGAAAACAATTTGGAATTAAATAGAGATAACCTCTATATTGCAGAGATATTTGCAAACCAGGGACCGACCATGAAGCGCTACCGCCCAAGGGCGTTCGGCAGGGCATCGAGGATACGCAAGCGCACCAGCCATATAACGATTGTGCTGGATACGGTCAACAAATAAGGAGGAAACTATGGGTCAAAAAGTTCATCCGCACGGTTTTAGAGTGGGAGTTATAAAAGAATGGGATGCGCGTTGGTTTGCGAACCGCAAGCAGTTTGCCGAGTTCTTGCTTGAAGATGATAAGATCCGCAAGATGCTCAAAAAGAAACTGTATCCGGCGGGCGTTTCAAAGATAGAGATCGAGCGCGCCGCGCAGAAGATCACGGTAAATGTACATGCCGGAAAGCCCGGTATTATTATAGGCCGTGGCGGTGCAGGAGTAGAGATAATAAAAAAAGAGGTCGAAAAGCTTACGGGCAAAGCCTGTGGTATCAATATAATCGAAGTTAAGGGCGTTGACGGCAACGCGCAGCTTGTAGCCGAAAATATCGCGGCACAGCTGGAGCGCAGGATATCCTTTAGAAGAGCTATGAAACAGTCTCTTGGAAGGGCGATGAAAACACCGGGCGTAAAAGGTATCAAGACGATGGTTGCTGGAAGACTCGGCGGTGCCGAGATAGCCAGGAGCGAGGGCTACCACGAAGGAAGTATCCCTTTGCAGACTATCCGCGCGGATATCGATTACGGCTTTGCGGAAGCCCATACGACCTATGGACGCATTGGCGTTAAGGTTTGGATATATAAGGGCGAAGTGCTTGGGAAGCCTATGGCTAAGGCACGTCCCGCTGCAACGGAAGGGGGAAGGCACTAATGTTGATGCCAAAGAGGGTCAAGCGCAGAAGAGTTATGCGCGGCAGGATGAAGGGAAAGGCTACAAGAGGTAATTTTGTATCCTACGGCGATTATGGCCTGGTTGCAATGGAGCCGGGCTGGATAACCAGCAACCAGATAGAATCCGCCCGTATAGCGATGACGAGATATATAAAGAGGGGCGGCAAGGTTTGGATAAAGATCTTCCCCCATAAACCGGTTACGGAAAAGCCCGCCGAAACGCGCATGGGCAGCGGTAAAGGCTCACCGGAATACTGGGTGGCTGTTGTTAAACCGGGCAGGGTAATGTTTGAAATCGCGGGAGTCAGCGAAGAAACCGCAAGGGAAGCGCTTAGGCTTGCGATGCACAAATTGCCCGTAAAATGTAAGTTCATTGCCAAAGAAGGCATTAAAATGGGTGGTGAAGAGAATGAAGGCTAGTAAGCTGAACGATATGACTACGCATGAATTGAACAACAAACTTACAGAGATGAAAAACGAGCTCTTCAACCTTAGATTTCAAGCGGCTACTGGACAGTTGCAAAACCCGATTTCGATCCGCGACTGCAAAAGGGATATAGCCAGGATAAAGACTATACTCCGCGAGCGTGAATTGATTGCTGTTAACGAGTAGTTTGAAAGGAGGAAAAGAGAGTGACTGGAGATAGAGGATTGCGTAAAACCAGAACGGGAACCGTCACTAGCGATAAAATGGATAAGACGATAGTTGTATCCATCAAATCTAAGGTGCGTCATCCTTTGTATGGCAAGATAATAAATAAGACCAAGAAATTCCAGGCGCATGATGAGAAAAACGAGTGCGGTATTGGAGATAAAGTAAAGATAATGGAGACGAGGCCGCTTAGCAAGCACAAGAGATGGCGCCTTGTCGAGATAATTGAAAAAGCTAAATGATTTTGTGCCGGAAGGGAGGATAATCCAGTGATTCAACCTCAAACACGTTTGAAAGTTGCCGATAACACCGGCGCAAAAGAGATAATGTGTATCAGGATATTGGGCGGTTCGTTTCGAAGGACCGCGAACATCGGAGATGTTATTATAGCTTCTGTTAAAACCGCAACGCCGGGTGGCGTAGTTAAAAAGAAAGATGTAGTAAAAGCGGTTATTGTAAGAAGCGTTAAAGGCAAAAAGAGGCCGGACGGCAGCTATATCAGGTTTGACGATAATGCCGCGGTAATAATTAACGATCAGAAGCAGCCGAGGGGTCCGCGTATTTTTGGCCCCGTGGCAAGGGAGCTTAGGGAAAAGGAATATATGAAGATAGTTTCCCTTGCGCCCGAAGTGCTTTGAGGAGGCAGCGGAAATGATTAAAAACAAACAGGGAAACACAAACAATCATAAAAACAAGCTGCATGTTAAAAAGGATGACATGGTGCTTATCCTTTCCGGTAAGGACAAGGGTAAAAAGGGCAAGGTGATCGGAGCCATACCTAAGGATGGCAAGATAGTTGTTGAAGGCCTAAACAAGGTGACCGCTCATATCAAACCGCGCAGGCAGGGCCAGCCAGGCGGACGTATAACCAAAGAAGCGCCGATGTACGCATGCAAGGTACTTCCCATTTGTGGAAAATGTGGAAAGGCTACACGGGTCAAGCACATTTTATCCGACGGCAAGATGATCCGCATTTGCAAATGCGGTGAATCGCTGGATAAGTAGCCGGAGGGAAGGGAGGTAAACATATGGCAAGATTGAAGGATAAATACTTAAAGGATATGGTTCCGGCGTTGAAGCAGAAGTTTGGATATTCAAACATCATGCAGGTACCCAAGCTGGAAAAGATAGTTGTCAATATGGGCCTGGGCGACGCCAAGGATAACCCCAAAAGCCTTGACGCGGCGGTTTTAGATATGACGACTGTTACAGGACAAAAACCCATCGTGACGAAAGCAAAAAAATCCGTTGCAAACTTTAAACTGCGTGCCGGCATGAGCGTTGGCGCAAAGGTTACGCTTAGGGGCGAAAGAATGTATGAGTTTGCGGACAGAGTTTTGAACGTTGCGTTGCCGCGCGTAAGGGATTTTCGCGGAGTAAGCGAAAAGAGCTTTGACGGCAGGGGAAATTATGCACTTGGTATTAAAGAGCAGCTTATCTTCCCGGAGATAGACTACGACCAGATAGAGAAGATTCGCGGCATGGATATAGTTTTTGTTACAAGCGCCAAGACAGACGAAGAAGCCCGCGAGCTGTTGACGCTCATGGGTATGCCGTTTGCGCAGCGATAATAAGGAGGTAATTACCAAGTGGCGAAAAAGAGCATGATAAACAAACAGCAAAAGCCGCCCAAGTTTAGCACAAGGGCATATACCAGATGTAATATCTGCGGAAGGCCGCACGCTGTTTTGAGGAAATATGGCATTTGCCGCATATGCTTCAGGGAGATGGCCTACAGGGGCCAGATACCGGGCGTACGCAAGGCAAGCTGGTAATAAAGATTTACCGGAAGGAGGTTGCATTATGGTTGTTACAGATCCTATTGCAGATATGTTGACGCGTATTCGTAACGCACTTGTGGCAAAGCATGACAAGGTGGAGATGCCTGCCAGCAAAATGAAAAGATCGATAGCCCAGATTTTGTTAGACGAGGGATATATCAAGGGCTTTGAATATGTTGAAGACGGCAAGCAGGGCATATTAAAGATATCCCTGAAATATGGGCCGCATAAGGAAAAAGTGGTTACGGGCTTAAAACGCATTTCACGCCCAGGGCTGCGCGTATACGCACGCAGCGAAGAGATCCCAAAGGTTTTGGGAGGACTTGGTATAGCCATTATATCTACATCCAAAGGTGTGCTTACCGATAAGCAGGCGCGTAAACTGCGTGCAGGCGGGGAAGTATTGGCGTACATTTGGTAATGAGCTTTTTACTGTGGAGGTATAGAAATGTCCAGAATTGGTAAGCTTCCAGTAGCCTTGCCTAGCGGTGTCAAGGTAGACGTTGGCGAAGGAAACATGGTTACCGTTAAAGGCCCTAAAGGCGAACTGAAGCAAAAAATAAACCAGGATATGATTATTGAGGAAGATAACGGGCAGATAATCATAAAAAGACCTACAGATAACAAGAACCACCGTGCGTTGCACGGGCTTTCCCGAAGCCTTATTAACAATATGGTGGTTGGCGTTAGCAGCGGCTTTGAAAAAAGCCTGGATATAGTTGGCGTAGGATATAGGGCCCAAAAGCAGGGCAATAAGCTTGTGCTTAACGTCGGCTACAGCCATCCTGTTGAGATCGACTCCCCCAAGGGGATTGAGATCGACGTACCCGCGCCAAACAAGATCATTGTAAAGGGTATTGATAAGCAGGCGGTTGGCGCTTTGGCAGCGGATATTCGCAAGGTGCGCAGCCCAGAGCCGTATAAAGGCAAGGGTATACGCTATACTGGTGAATTTGTGCGCCAGAAGGAAGGAAAGACCGGCAAATAGCAGGAGGGAGTGTTAGGTTTGATTAAAAGGCTTGATAAAAACACAGTTCGTAAAGCGCGGCATAACCGTATGCGGCATTCGTTGCGCGGAACGGCGGAACGTCCAAGATTAAACGTATATAGAAGCCTTAACAATATATATGTTCAGATCATCGACGACGATAATGGGGTCACGTTGGCGAGCTCTTCGTCGATGGATTCTGAAATAAAGACCAAAGTCGGCGGCAAGACAAAGAGGGAAGCCGCGAAGTTGGTTGGCGAATCCATAGCGAAACGCGCTAAGGATAAGGGGATAGAAAAAGTCGTGTTTGACCGCGGCGGCTATCTTTACACTGGCAGGGTGGCAGAACTGGCAGAGGGAGCCAGAGAAGCCGGCCTGGACTTTTAAGGAGGTAACAGATGCGGCGCATAGATGCAAGCACACTTGATCTTAAAGAAAAACTGGTTGCTGTAAACCGCGTAGCCAAGGTTGTTAAGGGCGGCAGGAATTTCCGGTTTAGCGCGCTGGTCGTAGTTGGTGATGAAAACGGCCACGTGGGAGCTGGAATGGGTAAGGCCACTGAAATACCCGAAGCTATACGTAAAGCTGTGGAAGCGGCTAAACGCAGCATGATAGAGATACCTATAGTCGGCACGAGCATACCGCACAGGATAATCGGAAAGTTTGGCACGGCAAAGGTGCTTTTGCTTCCGGCTGAAGAAGGCTGCGGCGTTATTGCGGGCGGCCCAGTGCGCGCGGTTTTGGAAATGGCCGGCGTTAAGGATATTCGTACAAAGGCTTATGGCAGCAATAACCCGACAAACTGCGTTAAAGCTACTTTGGAAGGCCTGACCGAGTTGCGGACCGTAGAGCAGGTTGCCCGTCTTCGCGGCAAGACCGTAGAAGAGATACTTGGTTAAGGGGGCGTACTTACGATGGGAAAACTCAAGATAACATATAAGAAAAGCTCTATAGGCTTTCCTAAGGACCAGAAGGCGACAGTTAAGGCTTTGGGCCTTGGCAAGCTGAACAGTACTGTAGAGTTGCCTGATAACCCGGCCGTACGCGGCATGGTTACAAAAATATCTCATCTTCTAGCAGTAGAAGAGATACAAGGTTAACGAGGAGGTTCATATCATGAAGCTTCATGATTTAAAGCCTGCCGCGGGATCGCGCACCGCACCAAAACGTTTGGGTAGGGGTACGGGCTCCGGGCTTGGCAAAACAAGCGGTAAGGGACATAAGGGCCAGAAAGCCAGAAGCGGCGGCGGCGTGCGTCCCGGCTTTGAAGGCGGACAGATGCCGCTTTCTAGAAGGCTTCCCAAGAGAGGCTTTACAAATATTTTTGCTAAAGAATATGCAATAGTTAATGTTTCCATGCTGGAACAGCTGGATAACGGCACAGAGGTTACAGTTGAGCTTTTGAAAGAAAAGGGCATGATCAAAAAGCCGCTGGACGGACTGAAGATTCTTGGTAACGGAGAGCTTACAAAGAAATTGACCGTTAAGGCTGCAAAGGTCAGCGCTTCCGCAAAGCAAAATATTGAAGCGGCCGGTGGAAATGTTGAGGTGATCGGTTAATGTTTCAGATTCTGAAAAACGCGTGGAAAACACCCGAATTAAAGAAGAAGATCCTTTACACGCTTCTGCTGCTGCTTATATTCCGAATAGGTACGATCATCCCCTTGCCTGGGGTAAACGCCGACTATATCGGCCAGATCGTTGAGCAGTTTGGCGTTTTGGGCTTTATGGATATCATCAGCGGCGGCAGCTTGAAGAATTTTACGCTGTTTGCAACAGGGATATCTCCGTATATCAACGCGTCGATCATAATGAACCTTTTAACCGTTGCTATACCCGCGCTGGAACGCCTTGCTAAGGAAGGCGAGACCGGACGCAAAAAGATAAACAAGATAACGGTCTACCTTACGATCGCCCTGGCGTTTTTGCAGGGTTTGGGGCTTGTTATTGCCCTTGGGCCGCAGGCCGTTATAGACCAGAGCTTTTTGAACTACCTGCAGATAGGATTCTGCGTGGCCGCGGGCTCCTCCATATGCGTGTGGCTCGGTGAAAAAATCACCGAACGTGGGATAGGCAACGGTATTTCGCTGCTTATTTTCATCGGCATAGTTTCCCGGTTGCCTGTTGCAATCAATCATTTGTTGCAGATGATATCACTTGGGACGCTGGCCTGGTATCTCTTTATAGTTATACTGGTCATCGCCATTGCGATAATAGCCGGAGTCGTATTCATAGATAAAGGTGAAAGGCGTATTCAGGTACAGTACGCGAAGCGTGTAGTCGGGCGTAAGATGTATGGCGGGCAGAGCACACATATACCTATGAAGGTTAACTCCGCTGGCGTTTTGCCGATCATATTCGCGTCTATACTACTGCAGTTCCCCGGTGTTTTTGCGCAGTTTTCGCCGAATTCATCGTTTGCGCTATGGTATAAGGCTGTTTTAGGGCCTGGCGCGTGGCTTCATCTTGTTTTGATGGCAGTGTTGATAATATTCTTTACATTCTTCTATACGACTATTCAGTTCAACCCTATAGAGGTGTCTAAGAATATGCAGCAATACGGCGGGTTTATACCGGGTATCCGCCCAGGAAAGCCGACGAGTGATTATCTGGCGAGGATATCCATGAGGATAACCATGTGCGGCGCCATTTTCCTTGCGTTCATATCGGTTGTTCCCACGGCTTTTACAGGGTTGTTTAACCTTGGTTCAGGCGCGGCGTTTGGCGCAACCAGTGTTTTGATCCTTGTAAGTGTTTCGCTTGAAACAACGAGGCAGATGGAATCTCAGATGATGATGAGGCATTACAAGGGCTTCTTGAGTTAAAAAGGGGACGGAAAAAATTATGAAGTTGATGTTGCTGGGGCCTCCAGGAGCAGGTAAGGGGACCCAAGCCGCAAAGCTTTGCGGTGAAAAAGGCTGGGCGCATATCTCAACAGGTGATATACTCCGGGCCGAGATGAAGAATGGAACCGAGCTTGGCAAAATGGCCAAAACGTTTATAGATAAAGGCGATCTTGTACCCGATGATGTGATAATATCTATGGTACTAAACCGGATCAAGGAAGACGATTGCAAAGAGGGGTTCCTCCTTGACGGATTCCCCCGGACGCAGGCACAGGCCGAGGCGCTTGACGCAAAGCTGTCGCTGGATGTTGTTATATGCCTTGAAGTCACTGAGGATGTGCTGATAAAAAGGCTTGCGGGAAGACGCCTGTGCAAGGAATGCGGGATGGGTTACCATATCAACACTATGGGCGACAGGAAGAATTGCGAAAAGTGCGGCGGCGAGCTCGTGCAGCGTAAGGATGACAGCGAAGAAACCATAGTGAACCGTATGAAGGTACATGCAGAACAGACAGAACCGCTGATAGCGCACTATGCGGCGCAAGGCAAGCTGCAGAAGCTTGACGGTGGCCGAAGCATAGTTGAAGTGGATGCGGACATTAACAAAATATTGGATAACCTTAAATGATTGAGATAAAATCTTCGGCCGAAATAGCGCGGATGCGCAACGGCGGGGCACTGCTTGCACAATGTATGCAAAGTATATCAAAGCTGCTGGAAGCGGGCATTAGCACGCTTGAGCTGGACGGGGAAGCTCGCAGGATAATAGATAATTGCGGAGGCAAACCCTCGTTCCTCAACTACAACGGCTTCCCAAACAGCATTTGTGTCAGCGTGAACAGTGAGGTAGTCCACGGAATACCTTCGAAGAACAAGCTTGCACTAGGAGACCTTGTCAGCATAGATATCGGTATATGTCTGGACGGTTTCCATACAGATATGGCAAGGAGCTTTGTTATCGGCGAGGCCTCCGAAGAACAGAAGTACCTCATTGAAACGACTGAAACATCCTTTTGGAAGGGTGTTGAAGCCGCAAAGCCGGGCAACAGGATAGGGGATATTTCCCAGGCCATACAGAGCTTTGCGGAAGGCCGCGGCTGCGGGGTTGTGAGGGCGCTGACGGGACACGGGGTTGGAAGGAAGCTGCACGAGGATCCGGAGGTACCAAACTTTGGCTTCGCGGGCAGGGGACCAAGGCTTAAGGCCGGTATGACTTTGGCTATAGAGCCGATGATAAACCTTGGAGGTTATGAGGTTTATCAGGATAATAACGGGTGGACCATAATAACGCGGGACGGAAAGCTATCCGCGCATTATGAAAACACCATTGCGATTACGGAAGACGGATACGAGATATTGACCGCATTGCCCGAAGGGAGCTGATTCTTTGGAAAATGGTTTGGATTTGGGCAGAGTCGTGTATTCAAATAGTGGACGCGACGCAGGTAGATATTATATAATAATAGGGTTGCCGCAGGAAAACTACGTTTTGATAGCGGATGGTACGCTGAGGAAGCTCGGTAAGCCAAAGCTGAAAAAGCTAAAGCATCTTGAGATTAAGAAGGATTGCCTAAGCACTATCGGCGAGAAGCTGCAAGACGGCCGTAAGGTATTTGATTCCGAGGTGCGCGCGGGGCTGGAAAGCCTCGGGTATTACCAGAGGGATAAAGAAAAGGGTGTAGAGGGCAGCGATTAACCCGCAGAAGGCTGCGGGGTCTGAGAGAAGTTAGGAGTGTTAATTTGTCCAAACAGGATGTTATCGAAGTTGAAGGCGTCATAGTAGAATCTTTCCCGAATGCGATGTTTGAAGTTGAGCTTGTTAACGGGCATAAGGTTTTGGCGCATATATCCGGTAAGCTTCGCATGAATTTCATACGTATATTACCCGGAGACAAGGTAACAGTTGAGCTTTCGCCGTATGATCTTAAGCGTGGACGCATCACATGGCGCGGCAAGTCATGATATAGGACCAGACGGCTTTGCCGGTTTTGGTTTTGAAGATTTTCTGAGGAGGAGATATCATTGAAAGTTAGGCCATCGGTTAAACCAATTTGCGAGAAATGCAAGATCATTCGCCGCAAGGGCAAGGTTATGGTTATTTGTGAGAATCCAAAACATAAACAAAAACAGGGTTGAACATGAATAACACCGTATGACGCGGCTGGAAGCACGAATATCGGTATCCGGAGTAAACGGCTCTAGGGCCGACGAGTTTCTGTTCATACGGATCAAATATATTAGTTTAGACACAAAAAAACGGAGGTGTTTGTTGGAATGGCACGTATTGCCGGTGTAGATCTTCCCAGGGATAAGCGCGTTGAAATAGGTTTGACGTATATTTTTGGTATCGGGCGCAGCCGCGCTACAGAAATAGTCAAGGCTACGGGCGTAAACCCGGATACAAGGATACGAGACCTTTCAGAAGCGGAAGTTGGGAAGCTTAGGGAATATATCGACAGAAGCTTGAAGGTAGAGGGCGATTTGAGGCGCGAAGTTGCGCTGAATATCAAACGCCTGATTGAAATAGGCTGCTATAGGGGCGTACGCCACAGGAAGGGCCTTCCTGTACGCGGACAAAGCTCCAAGCAAAACGCGCGTACCCGCAAGGGTCCGAAGCGTACGGTTGGAAACAAGAAAAAGTAAATCCTGGAGGTAATTAAATGGCAAATCCTAAGGGCAAGCGCTCGACCAGAAAGCGCCGCGAGCGGAAAAACATAGAAAGAGGAGCGGCCCATATTCGTTCTTCGTTCAATAATACGATAGTCACTATAACCGATATCCAGGGAAATGCTCTCTCCTGGGCTTCAGCCGGTGGGCTTGGCTTCCGCGGAAGCAGAAAAAGCACGCCTTTTGCCGCGCAGATGGCGGCTGAGACTGCTGCGAAAGCAGCGATGGAGCATGGGCTTAAGACCGTAGAGGTTTTTGTTAAAGGCCCTGGCAGCGGAAGGGAAGCGGCGATACGCTCGCTTCAAACGGCAGGCTTGGAGGTAAACATGATAAAGGATGTTACCCCTATTCCGCATAATGGATGCCGCCCGCCGAAACGCCGCAGAGTTTAATTTTGGAGGTAGATCGTTAAATGGCAAGATATACGGATTCAGTTTGCCGCCAATGCCGCAGAGAAGGCGCAAAACTGTTTTTGAAAGGTGACCGGTGTTATTCCGGTAAATGTGCGGTAGAAAAACGCGGAGCGCCTCCGGGACAGCATGGCCAAAGCAGAAAAAAGCCAAGCAACTACGGCGTTCAGCTTAGAGAAAAACAAAAGGCCAGAAGGGCTTACGGTGTTTTGGAATCTCAGTTCCATAAATATTATGAGATGGCCGCAAAGATGAAGGGCATAACGGGCGAAAACCTTTTGCAGCTTTTGGAGCGCAGGTTGGATAACGTTGTTTACCGTCTTGGTTTCGGAGAATCCCGTGCGCACGCGCGCCAGATCGTAAACCACGGTCATGTTTTGGTAAACGGCAAAAAGGTGGATATTCCCAGCTATCTGGTAAGCATCGGCGATGTGATAACCATTAAGGAAAGAAGCCAGAAGATCGCTCATTTTTTGGAATTGAAAGACAACGGCAAAACTACGCCTCAATGGCTGGAGCTTAATGCGGAAAACCTGACGGGCAGGGTAGCGGCAATGCCCACACGTGAGGAGCTTGACCTGACACTTTCCGAGCACCTGATTGTTGAGCTTTATTCAAGATAAAAGAGGGATTATGATTGGAGCCGCCCTCGGACCAATATGAGCTACAGGAGGGTTTTATAAGAATGATAGAGATTGAGAAGCCTCGCATTGAATGTTTAGAGATCAGCAAGGATGACAAATACGGACAGTTGGTGATCGAGCCTTTGGAAAGAGGGTTCGGCACAACACTGGGCAATAGCCTAAGAAGAATATTGCTTTCAAGCCTGCCAGGCGCGGCAGTTACCAGTGTACGGATAGAGGGCGTTTTGCATGAGTTTTCATCCATAGAGGGAATTAAGGAAGACGTTACCGATATCATTTTGAACCTTAAGGAGCTTTCGGTTCTTTTGCATTCCGAGCAGCCTAAAACAGTATACTTGAAGGCGGAAGGCGAAGGCAGGGTGACCGCGGCAGACCTCATTGCAGACGCGGAGGTAGAGGTTTTGAACCCAGAGCTGCATATAGCCACGCTGAACAAAAACGGCAAGCTGAATATGGAGATAACGCTGGAGCGTGGAAGAGGATATGTGATTGCCGAGCGCAATAAGGATAGCAACCAGCCGATTGGCATTATACCGGTAGACAGCATATTCACCCCCATTAGAAAGGTCAACTACAACGTTGAAAACACGCGTGTTGGCCAGATAACAGACTATGATAAGCTGACCTTAGAGATATGGACAAACGGCAGCATCCGTCCGGATGAAGCCGCGGGTTTGGCTGCAAAGATAATGAACGAGCATCTGATGCTTTTCATAAACCTGACCGAGAAGGTTGGGGACGTTGAAATAATGATCGAAAAAGAGGAAGACAAGAAAGAAAAGATCCTTGAGATGACGATCGAAGAATTGGATCTTAGCGTACGTTCCTATAATTGCCTGAAAAGGGCCGGCATTAACACGGTGGACGATCTTACGCAAAGGTCTGAAGAGGATATGATGAAGGTCCGCAATCTTGGGCGGAAATCGCTGGAAGAGGTTATCCAAAAGCTTGCAACGCTTGGCCTGAGCCTCAAACAAAGCGAAGATTGATAACTTTTAGGAGGGAATACACATGGCCGGAAACCGCAAACTAGGGAGGCCTTCTGACCAGAGAAAAGCGATTTTGCGCAACATGACAACTGCCCTTATCTGGAACGGCAAGCTCGAAACTACCGAAACCAGAGCAAAGGAAGTTGCTGCCATAACGGAAAAGCTTATTACACTGGCGATGGACACTTATAATAAAACACAGGAAGTCACAAAGGAAAGAAAGACTTCCGGCGGGACGACATCTTTGACGGTGATAAACGACGCGCCTGAAAAGCTTGCCGCACGACGCAAGATAATGGCTTGGGTTTATGATGTTCCTGAAAAGCGCAACAACAAGGAATCTAAGTACGATTATAACAAACGCACGAAGGACAACAGCCATCCTGTTGTAGAGAAGCTGTTTAGGGAGCTTGCGCCAAAGTACGACAAACGCAGGCAGGATGTTAAACAGAGCGGCGGATATACCCGGATAATACGCAAAGGCCCAAGGCGCGGTGACGCTGCCGAAATGGTTTTGCTCGAGCTCGTTTAACAACAACATAATATTAGCTTAAACCGCTTACACCGCCTGTTTGGGCGGTGTAAATTTGTTGTAAATATAAACCAAACAAAATAGGTATGGGCGGTATTTGACGCCTTTTTTTTTAGCCAGCGCAAACTATGTGTCTATAACCGCATGTATAAGCCGCTTGTATAGTTTTGTGGTATAGAACATGTCTTTAATATGCGCTTATTAATTTGTTTGTGATAAAAACTTGGAAACAGCCTGAAAGTTGATTATTCGCCAAAAATCTAATAGAATAATCCGAGGAACAATTTATAGCATTTATACGTCAAATGCATATTGCTAAAAATATACCAAAAATTAGTCTCAGCGCCGGATAAAACATTGATTGGAGCGTTTTATGCGAAAGATTTTGATAGTAGAAGACGAAAGACCGATTTCTGACCTTATAATGATGAATTTGAATATGGCTGGATATGAGACCATGCAGGTTTTTGACGGCATATCCGCCAAGGAGAGGATTGAAACTAACAGGTTTGACCTTGTGCTTTTAGATATTATGTTGCCGGGCATGGACGGGTTTGAACTGATGCAGTATATACACCCGACCCATACGCCGGTCATCTTTTTGACAGCAATGCAGAACGTAAACGACAGGGTGCGTGGCCTGAAGCTTGGAGCCGATGATTATATCGTTAAGCCATTTGAAGGCGTAGAGCTTATAGCGCGCATAGAAGCCGTGCTGCGGAGATACCATAACGCCGAGAACCAGATAGAATTCGACGACCTTGTGATAAACCTGGACGAGCGTACCGTCAAAAAGGACGGGATGAATATTGAGCTTACGCTAAAGGAATATGAACTGCTCGTTTTGCTGATAAAGAACAAGGATGTGGCCATGACGAGGGAGAAGATATTGGAAATGGCCTGGGGATACGATTATTACGGCGAAACAAGGACCGTAGATATACATATACAAAAGCTTCGCAGGAAGCTGGATTGGAATGACAGGATAAAGACGGTTTTCAAAGTTGGTTACAGGCTGGAGAGTTAAATGAGGTTTTGGCAAAAGATATTTATCTGCACATTGCTGCTTTTTATCGTTGCGCTGAATATAGCTTCTTACATACTTGTGACCAATAACCATAGGCTTAACCTCCAAAGGGAGCGGGAGCGCGTATTGAACGAATATGTCGTTGTGCGTAATTCCATCCAGTCGGAGATAAACTACACGGGTATGGAGCTTGGGCTGGTCTTCGACATACCCAAATATGTCGTACAGAACGCATTGAAAAACTACGCCCTTTCCTACGGCGAGGAGAACGTGTATTTTGAAGTGTTGGAACTGCCGGAAATGAATACGTTGTTTTCCAACTTTGAGGCGATATCCGAGCTGAAGGAGAGAAAAGAACTAAAAAACCTTACGGAAGGCAGCCGCAACGATATAATCCATCAGATCGGTACCGGCAAATATATGTTTGTTAGCGGCCTTTTCGATCTGGACAATAAAGAATACGTTTTCACCTATATTCGGGATATAACGGGCATCTATACCGTCCGGGACCAACAGGTGGATTTTTTTCTGCAGTTGAGCCTTGCGATATCCATAGCGGTGGCAGTTATAATGATAGTTATAACGCGCTGGCTGACGAGGTCTATAAAGAAGCTTACGAACAGCACCAGGATTATCTCCCGCGGGATATATAACGAGCGTGTAGACGTCAAATCGAAGGATGAGATCGGCGAGCTGGCCACTAATTTTAACTTGATGTCTGAAGCTGTTGAACTGAATATGCTCCGGTTTAAGCAGATTGCCGAGGAGAAGCAGAAGTTTTTTGAAAACTTCACACACGAGATAAAGACGCCGCTGACTTCCGTCATAGGCTATGCGGATATATTGCGCAAGGCCGTGAACGTGGACGAAAAGACCATGACTATGGCGGCAAACTATATATACAGCGAAGGAAAGAGGCTGGAATCGCTTTCTTTCAAGCTTATGGACCTTATAATGCTGCAGAATGAAAAGCCAAAGCTGCAGCCATACAACCTTATGGCGGTGCTTAAGGAGACCGAGGAAATATTGCTGCCGAAGCTGGATATGGCGAACATAAGGCTGGAGATGGAGCTCATTGATATTACGGTGGATATTGAAAAGGATCTTTTCAAAACCCTTGTTATAAACCTTGTGGACAATGCGGCAAAGGCAAGCAAGGAGGGCGGAAGGATACGGGTATCCGTCCGTAAAGACAGGCTTGGCAGGGCTGTTTTGGAGGTGCGTGACTGGGGCAGGGGCATACCGCAGGACGAACTAAGCAAGATAACAGCGCCGTTTTATATGCTGGATAAAGCGAGGACACGCGCGGAGCATGGCGCGGGGCTGGGGCTTTCGATTTGCGGCGAGATTGTGAATTTGCACAACGCCAAGATGAATATTACGAGCGAGGTTGGAGAGGGAACTTGCATAGAAGTGACATTCTGGCAGTCGGTATTCGATGCCAAGAACGACTGAAAAAGATATTCAGCAAGACCGCTGAAAGCATAAGGTCAATGGATAAGGTGAAGTGGTCTCTGGTCACTTTTGGTATATCCATATTCATCCTTGCCTTGAACCTCATTATTTTACCGAGCGCGGTGCACGCCAGGGAAGCGAGTACAGACAGTGTTTTGAACCAGACTGACGACCAGTTTTCCCCCTACGGCTATTATGATGATTCGATGGTCACCGGCACAAAATACCGCACGTTTTATGAGAACGACCTGCTGCGCGGCGAGGATGAGCACGATGCCGGCACACGTGAAGCAAAGCACGCATATGAAGCGGCTGTGGATGGCTTTATGGACTATATAGGGTTGGATATTGAGGCGGCGGGGCTCGAGTGTTCGGTTGAGCTGAACGAGCTGAGCGGCTCGGCTTACAGCGAAAACGGCTTTGTATGGATAATAAAATGGCAGCCGCGGGACCTTGATAAAAAACTGCAGCAGGAGGATAATGCCGAAGCGCTTATAGGCTATTATTCCTATGTGCTTACAAGCGGCGACGAGCCCGTTATATGCCTGCGGCAATACCAGTTTAGGCCGGTTAAAGCCGAGGGAGACGAAAGCACGCTGAGCGACAGGGAAGCGGACGATATGAAGGATATCGCGCTGAACTTTTTGGTAAAGCAGGGGCTCGTGGAGAATACTGGCGAAATGATATACAAAAAGATATCTAAGAGCGGGAATATTGTAACTATATGGTACCGTCTGGGCGTATACTATTCCTATGCGGTAGATATTGATATAAGTAACGGTAAGATTACCGGTTTTGAAAAGAGGAATGTTATATGAAGAAGACGGTCATTTTGGTTTTATGCGCAATATTTGCAATTTTTATATTCTCCGGATGCATAGAGAAGATCGATATCTCTAAAACGCGCGGCCAGCTTGTTTTGGAAGAGAGCGGCGTGGTTACTTCGGATAGCGCGAAAACGACCGAAGCGCCGAAGCCGGAAGCCGTGTACCGTTCGGCCGCCGAGTCGCTCGTAGAAACTGTCAATACCCCCGGCGGGCAGATAAGCATAAGCGCCCAAATAAAAGTGCCGCAGTCCGGCGATATACAGATGCTCTATGTGCAGGGACTGCCGTTTGATATCAACAAAGCCCTAAGCGCGGTTTTGGGGCCGGATTCCAAGGATGCCAAAGCGGAAGACGAATCCACTTATAAGAAGTTTGGCGCGGATTTTAAAAGGACGATATATAAAAGCAAAAAGTATTATTTTGCCTTTTATACCAGCGGCGGCATGATGTATAAGATTAGCGAGGAATACAAGTTTTCGCCTTTGAACGTACCGACGGAAAAGGAATTGAAAAAAGCGGATTTCACCGAAACCGACGCGCTGGATAAAGCGGAAAATTTCCTTTTGAACCTTGGCATAAAGAATAACGATGTGGAGCTCGTCAACACGCATTGCTGTATAGACAGCAAAAACGACGTCGTATATGTTATAAACTACGCAAACAAGATAGAGGGCAAACGCATCGCCTTTGAATCTATGGAGGGGTTTTCCGGCAAGGATACGCAGAACGGGGACGGCACTACGCTTGCCGTTGCCAAGGATGGCGTCAGGCTTGCCGGCATATATACTCATACAAAGCTTGAGGACGCCGGATTGGATTTTTCCCCGATATCGTTCAATGATTCTTGGGATAAGTTTAAGGAAAGCATATCTTCGGGAGCCTTTAAGCTGAAGGACGTTAAGGAAGTCAACCTCGTATTAAAGCCTTTAGACAGGGGATACCAGGACGGCAAGGAGCTCCTGGTTCCATGCTGGGAGCTAATGTCCGCATCCGGCGAGCCCCAGTACCTTGAAGCCGCCATATTGAAGTGAGGCCTTTTGCGGCGAAGAAAAAAAGGAAATATAAAGGGAATCATATGTAACAAAATATATGGTTTAATATAAGAAAGCGGTCGCCAGACTGTCCATAAACGCCCATCTGCCAGGAAAAGCGAAAATGACCAGGGAAGCATATCGCGACATACGCGCCCAGACGGTAATTGAAGCTTTGACACCGAAGATGCTCTCCGTGCATCCGGCAGATGTAGGCGCAAGACTAAACTGGCGGCATTTTTTATCCTTAGGATTGTATAGTAACGAACGGATTGCCGGCATCGAGAATTGCAATGTGACATTTTATATGTGCATCGCGAATAAGACGCGCTGGCAGCAGGGATTCGCCGTATACGTATCCGCAATGGATAAATGGAGCCTGGGCTTCGGGCATTTGTGTCGCATATACAGACACAAAACCCAACACAAAACCCAACACAATCTGCGACACAATATGCAACACAAAAGGGGGTGCTTTCTTTATTATATATTTAAACAAAACGAAACGAAATAAAACTAAATAACCCCTCCGGGGCATATATACACGAGGGATATACGTGGTTTTGCGGGATGCGCGCTTTGGGCGGGAACAGAGGCCTGGCTGATTACCGTTTTGCCTGAATAATCGCAGGGATGGCGTCATATAATTCTCCAGACTATGTTTGGAGGAAATGCAAATGACGTTATACAAAGCGAACGCAAAACATGTAAGCCGTACTCCTGATAAGGGTTTGCAGGCTACGGTAAGCAAGAAGGCACTTATGGAATTGAACAACAGGCTGTTTAGGGAAGGGAAGATATCGCAATGGGCGTTTGACCTTGCCCGCGAAAATATCATTAAGCTGAAATACTGAGAAAACCACGCAAAACAGGTTTGCCGGTTAAACCGGAGGCTGATTTTTAGCCCTCGCTCCTCGCGACAGTTATCGTGAATACCGAGCCTTCGTTCTCGGTGCTCTTGGCGGATATCTCCTCACCCAAAAGCTGCATTATCTGCTGCGCTATCGAAAGACCCAGACCCGTGCCTTCGGTGGAATGGGCTTTATCCGCCTTGTAAAACCGCTCAAATATATTCGGCAGGTCATCGTCGCTTATACCGCATCCGGTATCGTATATATGCACATAGAAGCGCTTTTCGTCCCATTCGGTGCGCAGACCGATGATTCCGCCTTCGCAAGTGTATTTGATGGCGTTATCCAAAAGGATGACCAGCACCTGCTCTATCCTGTCGGAATTGCCGTAGGCTATAGGGTAATGTTCTTCCTGCAGGCTGAATTCAAAGCGTATGCCGGATTCTTCCGAAAGGATGGAATACCTCTCGGCAAGCTCCTGCAAAAGCTCATCAAGACGGAAGCGGCGCTTATCGAAAGCTTCGTTGCCGGATTGCAGGCGGGAAAGCTCCAAAAGATCATCTATCAGCCGTGAAAGGCGCAGGCACTCGTGCAAAATGTTTCCGTAAAAGCGTTTTACGCTGCTATCATCCTTCACCATGTTGTCCATCAGCGATTCGGACATGACGCGGATAGAGGAGACCGGCGTTCGCAGCTCGTGGGAAACGTTTGCAACGTAGTCGCGCCGCGTTTGCTCCAGTCGTTCAGATTCAGTGATATCCCTGAAAAGAGCCACAGCGCCGACTTTGCGGTTTTCATCATCTTCCAAAGGGGATATCTGCACGTTGAATATCTTATTTTTTATATATAGATTGCGCGTGATGGCCACGCCGTTTTTGCAGGCATCGTCCATATCGGCCCAAAGCGCCTCGTCGTATATCACGCTAAGCCGCACCTTCAAGTCGCCGATGGGGCCAAACAGCCTTTCTATGGCTGGATTCATATGGGTTATAACGCCGTCTATATCCACAGCGATGATACCTTCAAAAAGGCCGTCCAAAATCTGCTGCAGCCTGTTTCTTTCGATGACCAGCGCGGATATCGTCCGGGATAGCTCGGAAGCAAGGTAGTTGAGGCTTTGCCCAAGCTGTCCTATCTCGCCGATGTTCGATTCCTCCGTGCGCAGGGTGAAATCCCCCATAGCCATCGCCAGTGATACGTCCCTCATCTGCCGGATAGGCCGCACCATCCTTCTTGCCGCCAGGATCGTGGGCACAAGCATAAGCAAAAAACTAATAATAAGGCTCAAAAATAAAGCCCTATTTAAACCATACATGGCGTTGCGAACCTCTAAAACCGGCTTGGAAAGCGTTACCGCGCCCGTTACCACGCCCTCCCTGACGATAGGCACGCCAACAACAAGATAAGTTATATCCGCATCCTTGTATGTATAGATATTATGTATTTCTTCGCCGGAGAGTATATCGTCAAGCGGTTTGTCCATTATCATCATCATTACGGAGTCATCGCTGTGCGGGCTTACGGTGATATTTTCCCCGCTGTTGTTTACGGCGGGCGGGGCGTTGGCAGTAGATGCTCCGAACAGAAGTCTTTTGCCGGAATCAAAAATATGCAGCCGCGCGTCCCAGATATCCGAATCAAGCCTTAAAAGGCGTGCGAAGGATGAGTTTGGCGAATGGTCGTCCTCGTCATACACGCTGGCAACAGCCCGGGCACGGCTCATCATTTCATTTGTGCGGGATTCAAGATAGATGCTTTGGGACATATAGAGGTATGGCCCGATTATAAGAAGTGTAGAGATTATAATTGCGGCAACCACAAGCAATATTATATTGCGGAGCAAATTGCTGCGAACTATCATTTTTTGACCTCAAATTTATATCCAACGCCGTAGATACTCTTGATGCCCCAAGGTACGCCCTCGGAAGGCAGCTTCTGGCGTATGCGCTTGATCTGCGTATCCACTACGCGCGTATCCCCGAAGAAATCATAACCCCAAACCTTGGAAAGTATCTGCTCCCGGTTGAAGACCTGCCCGCTGTTGCACGCGAGCATATACAGCACCTCGACTTCCTTTGGGGTAAAGGCCAGAGGCTTGCCCATGCATAAAACCTCATATTGGGTAAGGCTTATTTCAAGGCCTTCGAAATAAAGCGTCTTGATATCGTCGCCGCTTTCACGCTGTTCGCTCAAACGGCGCAGTACGGCTTTTACGCGCGCAACGACCTCCCTGGGGCTGAAAGGCTTTACGATATAATCATCGGCGCCCAGCTCCAGGCCCAATATCTTGTCTATCTCCTCGCCCTTGGCTGTAAGCATTATAATAGGCACGGAGCTTTCCTTGCGGACTTCCCGGCAAACGTCTATGCCGTTCTTCTTCGGCATCATCAAATCCAATATAACAAGGTCTGGTTGCGATTCGCGTATCCTGGCCAGCGCTTGCTCGCCGTCAAACGCGGATACATAGTTAAAGCCGTTATCCGCGAGATAGGCGCCGAGCGTTTCGTGTATTATAGGCTGATCGTCGCATATTAGGATGATTTGCTTGGTCTGCAAAAGAAATCCACCTCCACAACAATTATAATGTTAAAAGAGGCGGCAGGCAATCATGTGGAGCTAATCTTCATAATTGTACATACTTGCGCCATAATTGAGGCAATTAATACCAATACGACAATATAATACGCAACAGGTCACCGGTGTTATATACCACATTGCCGGAAAGCGCGGGGGCGTCCGCTTTCTTATGTAGATATGCCTTGTCGCTATCGTCCTCGTCCAGCCCAAGGTTAGAGTTCAAATCTATAACATTATCCTCGAATATATCGTTACCGGGATCCTCGTCTGGCATAGAATCGGAATCGGCTACCGAATTTTTGTCTATATCCAGAATTACGCCTATCTCCGCGGCATTGATAACCATCTCAGCAGCCGCGTTTGAAACCGTTTGCGTAAGCTTTATCAGTCTGTTTCCGCCTGGTTCGATAAGCGTATCCTGCAGGCCGGTATATACGAGAATATCGTTTTCAAGGCTCCAGCCTTCGTTTTCCGGCAGAGAGGAGTTGAAGATCATACCGTTTGCGCTCTGGTCGACGATGCGCGGCAGATAAAACGGCCTGTTGCCCTGGTTAAAAAGCTCGATGCCATAAACTATGACATCGCCTTCGCGCACCGCCGGCAGAGGAGGGTCCGTCATCCTCTGGTTGTCGCCCTGTAAAACGCCGTTTATGGAAAACACGCTCTTCCTCAGCGCGGCGTCATAGTTTGCGCTGTCTTCCTTGGCCAGCAGGTTTATAGTGACCATATCTATGGTGTTTGAAAGGTTAAATCCGGCATAACCCTGGGAGAAATCCGCGTTGAGTATATCCGCAAAATCGCTGTAAGCGTCCTTTATGATATAGCCTTCGGAAGCATACCAAAAGATGGTGTACGCTCCCGGCTCAAAGCCCTCCAGCAACGGCTTCGTATTGTCTTTGGAGGTTTCGCCCTCCGCGACCACCTCTCCGGATGAGCCAAAGCCTTTAATTATCTCAAAGCGCATATTATACGCGCTTTCATCCGTTATACCTCCGTCCAAAACGAGCGATACGCGGAGGCTTATATCGGGCTGCCCGCCATCCGCCAAAGCATGCGTGGGAACAAGGCATATGAATAATAACAATGCTAAAAGTATACGTATATACTTCAATCACAATCGCCTCCATAATTCGGATAATAAATTTTATGAATATTATCGATGATTATGCATAATTCGTCGAATCGTGACGATTTGTCATAGCGGCATAAAAAAGGGGCATGGCCCGTGCCACACCCCCGTATATATGCGTTTATTGGTTTTTATCCTGTATTTATGCCTTTTCCATATCCCGCTCGCGTATCTCCTTGCGTTTTATCTTGCCGGAAACGGTCTTTGGCAGCTCATCTACAAACGTAACTATGCGCGGGTATTTATACGGCGCCGTCACCTTTTTAACATGGTTCTGCAAATCCTTCACCAGCTCATCGGAAGGCGCGTAACCCCTAGCTAAAACCACGGTCGCCTTAACTATCTGGCCGCGTGTTTCGTCGGGTACGGCGGATATCGCGCACTCGATTACGGCGGGGTGTTCCATCAGCGCGCTCTCTACCTCAAAAGGCCCGATGCGGTATCCGCTCGATTTTATAACGTCGTCCGCGCGGCCTACATACCAATAATAGCCGTTTTCATCCACCCAGCCGATATCGCCCGTGTGGTAATTGCCATGCTTCCAACATTGGTCCGTCTTCTCCTGATCGCGGTAATAACCCAAAAACAGGCCGATTGGCTTTTCTTTGGATACATCAATTACTATCTCGCCTTCTTCGCCTGGATCCACCTCGTTCCCGTCGTCGCCCAGCATACGAATACTATACCCTGGCGATGGTTTGCCCATTGAGCCGGGTACGGGGTCTACGCCGGGGTAAGTGCCGATCATCGGCGTGGATTCGGATTGCCCGAAGGATTCGTATATCATAAGGCCCGTAAGGCTTTTGAACTGGTTGAAAACCTCCGGATTCAAAGGCTCTCCAGCGGTGGTGCAATGCTCCAGCGCGCTAAAATCATATTGCGAAAAATCTTCGGTTATCATAAACCGGTATATCGTAGGCGGCGCGCAAAAGCTTGTCACGCGGTATTTGGCAATCTTCTCCATAAGGTTTTTCGGCACAAACTTTTCCATATCATAAACAAAGATCGCGCTGCCGCAAATCCATTGGCCGTATATCTTGCCCCACGCGCATTTCGCCCAGCCGGTATCGGCAACGGTTATATGCAGGCTGCTTTCGTGCAGTCTGTGCCAATACTTCGCCGTAAGGATATGTCCAAGAGGGTAAATATAATCATGCGCGACCATCTTTGGCAAACCCGTCGTTCCGGATGTAAAGAAGAGCAGAAGCAGATCATCATTCTTTGGCAGCTCATCGGCCGAAGGCTTCGGAAAATCGGAGGAAGCCGTTTGCATAGCTTCGTCCATATCGAGCCATCCCTCGCGCTTGCCGCCCACCAAGAGGCGGGATTGCAGGCTTTTGCTTTCCCCGGTGGATTCGTCTATGGAGCCAAGCAGCTCGTCGTCTTTGCATGCTATTATCATCTTTATATCCGCGGCGTTGTTGCGGTAGACGATATCCTTCTTTGTCAGCAGATGGGTAGCGGGGATGGCGATAGCGCCTATCTTGTGCAAAGCGACCATACAAAACCAAAACTCGTACCTGCGCTTTAACAGCAGCATAACGGCGTCGCCTTTTTTTATGCCCTGTGCCTTTATGATATTGGCAGCCTTGTTACTGTATTTTTTGATATCCGCGAAAGTGAAGCGTTCCTCTCCGCCTTCATCGTCGCACCAAACCATTGCAAGCTTGTCCGGCTCTGCTTCGGCAAAACCGTCGACGATATCGAAGCCGAAATTGAACTGCTTAGGCGGTATTATCTTAAAGTTATCGTAAAAATCCTCATATGAAGAAAAATCCGTTCTGGAAATGTATTTCTCAAACATCAGCGTAACTCCTTAGCATAATCCCATAATAAAGGTAAAATATAATTTGGCCGGCCTTTTAATCGTCCTTGTCTAAAACGATGGCCAAAAACTTGGCGGGCTCCGGCCCAGTGACGGAGAATCCGTGCATATAGGATGAGTCGAGGTAGATGCTGTCCCCGGGCGACATCTCTATCTTGTGCCCCTCGATATACATCGTAATATTGCCGGATATCAGGTAATCGAACTCGTGGCCGGTGTGCGCGTTCAAAACGACGGGATCCGCGCTTGGATCCATCGTGACGAGAAAAGGCTCGATCTTCTTATGCTTAAAGGTATATGCCAGGCTTTGGTAATGGTATTGCGGAAAACGCGAAACCTCCAGCCCCTTGTCATGCTTTGTATACGCAAACATATTCAGCTTTGGGTTGCTGCCCGTCAAAAGCTCAATAACATCCACGCCAAAACGGTTGGCGACCTTGCAAAGGAACCCGATTGGCAGATCCTTATTACCAGATTCATACTCAAGGTATTTGTCCACGCCCATTTCAACCTCACGGGCAATATCTTCAACGCTGATATCGCAAATATCGCGCAGTTCCTTTATCCTTTTGGCAATATCCTTTATATTGTCCGTCATTTTGCTCTCTCCTTTAAGAAAAGTATTTAATAAGTATAA
>JAVBOF010000019.1:0-5333 GCA_031550915.1 Eubacteriales bacterium
AAAAACTTCCAGTTCGGCAGCTGGCTACCATCGGCATAATCCGTAAGGTCCTCTAGCTTTGCGTCCCTACTTTCCAGCAGGTTTGCCTTTGTCGGTTGAAAGTACTTCAAACCGTATTCTGTTTTGACACTGTCATTATACCACATCTAAAAATAAAGTCAATACATATTTAAAAATATTTTAATAGTAATCGTCATCTTCGACCTGTATACGTTTTATGTCCGCGCCCAGCGAAATAAGTTTCTCTTCTATACGGTCATATCCGCGGTCTATGTACCTTACGCCGCCGATAGTCGTTTTGCCTTCAGCGACCAGCCCTGCTATGATGAGGGCAGCCCCCGCCCGAAGATCGCTGGCGTACACGTTCGCTCCGGTTAGCTTATCAACACCTTCAATCAAGCAAACACGGTTTTCAACGCCTATATTGGCGCCCATACGTTTCAGCTCGAACACGTGCTTAAACCTGTCTTCGAAGATACTTTCTACTATACGGCTCGTCCCATCCGCGGTGGAAAGCAGTACGGACATCGGTTGTTGGAGGTCGGTAGGAAACCCCGGGTATGGCAGCGTTTTGATGCTGACCCTGTTTGCCTTGCAATTACTTCTAACGCGTATAAAATCGTCACCTTCATGGACATCTGCGCCGCATTCAACAAGCTTTGCCGACAATGCATCCATATGCAGCGGTATTACGTTTTTTACCGTGACATCACCCTGAGTGGCGGCCGCCGCTATCATAAGCGTGCCGGTCTCAATCTGATCCGGGATTATCGTATATTCGCACCCATGCAGCGATTCAACGCCCCTTATGCGGATTATATCGGTACCCGCGCCTTTTATCTTTGCGCCCATGCCGTTAAGAAAACTGGCGAGATCGACAATGTGAGGCTCTTTGGCCGCATTGAAAATGGTAGTTACACCTTCTGCGAGTACGGCCGCAAGTATAAGGTTAATCGTTGCTCCAACGCTTACTACATCCAAATAAACCTCGGCCCCGACAAGCTTGTCGGCATAGGCTTTTATCATGCCGTATTCCATTTTAACATCCGCGCCAAGAGCTTCAAAACCTTTTATATGCTGATCTATCGGGCGTTCTCCGATAGAACAACCACCGGGCATGGATACTTCAGCTTTACCGAACCTGCCTAACAAGACTCCGAGTAAATAGTAAGAGGCACGCATATGACGCACAAGATCATGCTTTGCAATATAGGTATTGATACCGGAAGGGTCTATAGTCATGCGTCCTTCCTTCGTAAGTTCTACCTTTGCGCCCATGTGCTGAAGTATATCTGCAAGTATGATAACATCTCTAATGTAGGGAAGATTATCTATTACACTGATGTCGTTTGAAAGAAGCGCCGCGGGTAGTATAGCTACTGCCGCGTTTTTTGCCCCGCTTATTTCGATTGTTCCGTTCAGCGGTCTACCGCCATTTATTACAAGTCTTTCCACAATATCCCTAAAGGGCCACCCCCAAAGCTTACAATAAGAAAAATAGTTTTTTTCACATTACCGCGAATTATATCATATAGCAAAAGAAATGACAATCAAATTGCGGCAAGACATCGATCAATATAACTCAATCCCTTTTGGGCGGACTGTATTGGATTGGGCAGCGGTCTGTATTCAAAGCCGAGCGCATTGGTATAATCTATAGATTTCAGGCATTTCAATACATGTTTGAAATCTATACCGCCATGTCCGGGATAAAACCGGTCTGCCTCCGAAAGATGAAAGTGCAGGAGTTTTTCAGCGCACATGCGGATATCGCTTTCCATGTCATAGCCCTCCAAAGCCATATGGCATGTATCCAGCATTATCCCGACACGGTCTGAACCGATAGTTTCGATAATATCCATAGTTTCGGTCGTATCCATAAGGAAGGTATCGATATATCTGTTTAGCGGCTCTATGATTATAGTGGCACCATGTTTGCCGGCGTTTTCGGCACAAATCAGCAAGCTTTCCATCAATCTTTTTTTATATTGGTCCCTGCTTGCGCCGGGAGGGAGATCGCCTTTAAAATAACCGAGTATGACCTTGGATGAGAACCTTCCCGCAAGTATGAGGTATTCCTCATACGCCCTTATTGCCTTTTCCCTTTCGGATTTATCGGGAGAGGAAAGGCTATAATGGAATGCTTCGGCGCCGAGCCCGCTGGCAATGGACGTAACTGTGATGCCGTTGAGCTCCAAAGCCTCTTCAATAGGCCCGCAGTTCAAAAGTGCTGGTTCTTTGATATGTATTTCAATACCACCAAAGCCAAGGCTTTTAGCGGTTTCTATGCCTTTTATAATGCCGTCTTTGATAATAACGGGGTTGATTTCTGGAGCCCAATCCGCAACACACAGTGAATAGAGCATATTCCACCTCAATCCAAGACGGTCTTTGCAAGTCCTATCTTATCGTAAACAGTTTTCAAAGTTCGGTTGGCGGCAGTATTAGCCTTTTCGGCTGATTTGAGGATTATCCGGTTAAGCTCCGCTTTATCCTGCATGATACGTGTATATTCCTTCTGGATGGGCTCCAACTGGGCAACCACTGCCTCGGCAGTGTTCTGCTTTAGAGCGCCGTAGCCTTTGCCTTCAAACTCCTGCTCTATATCAGCGATCGTCTTTCCAGTGCAGGAAGAATATATATCCAAAAGATTGCGGAGGCCGGGGCGGTTTTCATCGTATTTTATGTCAGAACCGCTGTCCGTAACGGCCCGTTTTATTTTCTTGGTGATTTTTTCTGGCGGATCCAACAGTAAAATATATGCATTTTCGTTTGAATCGGATTTGGACATCTTTACAGTCGGCTCCTGCAGCGACATGATCCTGCCGCCAACCTTAGGGATATAGGCTTCCGGCACGCGGAAGGTTTCTCCGTAGGCGTTGTTGAATCGAATGGCAATATCCCTGCTCAATTCAAGATGCTGCTTTTGATCGGCACCGACAGGTACAAGATCCGTTTGGTACAGCAGTATATCCGCGGCCATTAGCACCGGGTAGGTGAACAAGCCGGAATTTATATTTTCGCTGTGGGTAGAGCTTTTGTCCTTAAACTGGGTCATGCGGGAAAGCTCGCCAAAATAGGTATTGCAGTTCAGCACCCATGTCAGTTCGGCATGCGCGGGCACGTGGGACTGGAAAAATATCGTGTTAGACTCGGGGCTAAGCCCGCACGCAATAAGCAGAGCCATTACTTCGATGCATCTGTCCTGCAATTGCTTTGCATCCTGCCGCACCGTTATGGCATGCATATCTACGATGCAGTAATAGCATGAATAATCATTTTGAAGCATCGCCCAGTTTTTCAACGCGCCCAGATAATTACCCAAAGTGAGGCTGCCGGAGGGCTGTATGCCACTGAATATGACTTTATTATTCTCGTTTTGCATTTATTACTCCCTTATTTTGAAAGAAACGTTTCTATCTCTCTGCCCATATCTTCCTTTGAGCAGATATTGTTATGCAGGATCTCTGCGCCCTTTAACGCATTCAATGGATCGGGCATCTGCAAGCCGTAGCCGCATAGCTTTTCGCCGAGTTCAAAATCATCCAGGGCCGATACTTCCAAAGCTGCGTCCAAAGAGCTCAAAACATCCGCACAGAATTTGAACGGGCTGGCTGTCGATACCAGTACGGTCTTTGATAAATCATGCGTGGCTTCGCGGTATTGCGAGTATACGTCGAAGCCGACCGCCGTGTGCGGATCGATGACATAGTTAAATTCGGAATATATTGACTTAATTCGGCGCTTTGTCATTACGTCGCTGCAATACCCAGCCCAAAAGTTCTTTCGGAGCGTTTGCGCAATATCTTCGCTGACGGTATAGCTTCCTTCCTCTTTAAGCTTGAACATCATCTGCTTAACGGATTCCGCGTCCCTGTTGTTTGTTTCAAAGAGGAGTCGCTCCAGATTGCTGCTTATCAATATATCCATGCTGGGAGAAAGCGTCTTGAAGAAAGGCCTTCTGCTTACATAATCTCCTGTATTGAAAAAATCAGTTAAAACATTATTGCTGTTGCTCGCACAGATAAGCCTGTTTACCGGCAAACCCATTAGCATGGCGTAATAAGCGGCGAGGATATTGCCAAAGTTGCCGGTCGGCACCACAAAGTTTATCTTTTCACCGTTTGCGATGTTGCCGGAGTCAAGCAGTTTGGCATACGCCCAAATATAATATGATATCTGAGGCAGCAGCCTTCCCCAGTTTATGCTGTTGGCACTGGAAAGCGCGTAGCCTTTTGCGCTAAGCTTTTTATTAAAATTTTCGTCTAAAAATAGGGCTTTTACACCTGTTTGTGTATCGTCAAAATTGCCTTTTACGGCGCATACATGCACGTTGGAACCCTTTTGGGTGACCATCTGCAGCCTTTGGGCAGGGCTGACCCCATCCGCAGGATAGAAAACGCAGATATCGATGCCATCGGCATCGGCAAACCCATCCAATGCTGCTTTTCCGGTGTCACCGGAAGTGGCAACAAGGATCAGCGTGCGTTTGCTGTCGCGCTGTTTGATTTTGGATTCCTGCATAAGGAACGGGAGCATCTGCAGAGCCATATCCTTAAACGCCATAGTCGGTCCGTGGTAAAGCTCCATGCAGAAATTAGAGCCGATCGGAACCAGCGGTACCGTATCATCACAGGAAAAGCCGGCATATGCCTGTCTAGAAAAATCCTGGATGTCCTCCTTAGAGAATTCATCTAGAAATTTAATCATGCAATGCGCGCTTGCTTCAGCATAGGACATATTGGCCAGGGATTGTACTTCAAAGATATCTATTTTAGGGATATCTTTTGGCACATAAAGCCCGCCATCTTCCGCTATCCCGCTTAAAATGGCGTAATCTGAGGAAACGGTAGTTACGCCGTTCCTCGTACTTATGTAGTTCATATTTCCTCCCGAAATCAAAGCCGTCTATGCGCGGCAAAATAACAGCCGCGCATAACGGTCATTCACCGATAAAGCTTTTAACTGGCTTTGCCAGTATTCAAAATCAGCGGTTTTAAGAAATCCGGCGCAACAGCCGGGTCTCCGCTAACACTAAGTACAAATTCAATTTTGTGTTTTTCCGAGAGCTGGTGCAGTTTATTAAAGAAAGCTCCAAGCTCCTGAAGATTCGCCTTCACAAGGCGGAGGAACCCATCTATATAAATGACCTCGATATCGTAATTACTAGCGACTACCCCGGTTATAAAACCATAAAAAAATTCTTCATCAAACTCGCCAAACTCTCCGGCGTTGATGAAGCGTATCTGATGCTTTAGGTCATACATGTATCGGTTGTCATCATCTATAAACACTATGTTTCCGCGGCATTTATCGACACTTTCGTTGGCCAT